>NZ_JBDNTS010000010.1:19827-93452 GCF_047719775.1 Liquorilactobacillus sp. | reverse complement strand
ACAGAATTAGAACGAGTGTTTAGAAAAAGATGTGCCATTTATTGACATAGGAGCAGATCTACATGAAATTTCAGGTCATCAGCATTATAAATAATGCCACGATGAGAAAAAATATAGACACTTAGAATCGATAATATAATAAAAAATGATTGTAAATAGAACCAAGTATAATTATTTTTTAGTTGTTTCAGCAAAAACAGTGACCCCTCTCAACAAATTTCCACGTGCTAATATTAGCATTTTTTCTCCATAGTTTTTGCTTTTGAAAGAAAGTTAATCTATTTTTAGACTATTCTATTTTTTTTAATAATTTATATTCTTTTGCACAAAAAAACTGTCACAAAATTATTGTTTCATGACAGTTTTTTTAAATACCTTTCAGTAGTGTTCAAAAGAATTTTTTGTTATTTATTTGGAAACCAAATTTTAATTTCATTTTCTGCAGTTTCAACTCCATCGGAACTGTGCACTACATTTCTCAAATTGCCATCTTCCCATTCGCAGCCAAAATCACCACGAATCGTCCCCGGAGCAGCTAAAGTTGGATTAGTCTTTCCAGCCATATTATGAAACGCATCAATAATATTGATTCCCCTTGCAATAATTGCAACAATGGGTCCTTCCTTCATGTAAGATTCTATGTCTCCAAAATAAGGTTTATCAACTTTATCTGAATAATGTTTCCTGAGCTTCTCATCAGTTGCCATTGTTACTTTCAATGACTCAATCTCATAACCCTTTTGTTCAATCCTTGTGATAATCTCACCTACGTGACCTGCAGAAACTCCATCAGGCTTTACAAGAATCAATGTTCTCTCAACTGCCATTTTCATTCCTCCAAACAATATCGTGATTAACAACACAATACAATTCTCACGCTCAAAATTGGAAAAAGCAAGTTTTTATAAGAAAAATAAAATGGCACACTACCCTTTTCTCTCCGTAATTTCGACTAAATTCCCCATTTGCAGCTCTAGATATCCTGATAACTACCACACCAAATTCCAAATGTAGTCATCAGTCACCTTATTACGAGCGATAATATACAGCACAATATTTTAATTTTCAAATCCATTAGGATGATTCTTTGTCCAATTCCATGCAGATTGAATCATTGTGTTAATATCGCTATAATGTGGCTCCCAGCCTAAAACCTGCCTGATTTTCTCACTATTTGCTACAAGTTCATCAGGGTCTCCACCTCGTCTTGGTGCATCTATAATCTTAAAGTCAATTTCCGTCTGTTCCTTCACAGCATACACAATTTCTTTAACAGAGTATCCATGTTTCGATCCAATATTAAAGACATCACTTTTACCGCCATTGCGTAAATACTTTAATCCCAGATAATGTGCATCTACTAGGTCAACAACATGCACATAATCACGAATATTGTATCCATCTCTCGTTGCATAATCATTACCGCACATCTCTACACACTCTCGTTTACCAGCTGCTGCTTCAAGTACAATTGGAATTAGATGCGATTCGGGACGATGGTCTTCCCCAATACTACAATCAATCTGCGCACCAGCAACATTAAAATAGCGAAATGCAAGCCACTTAATTCCATAAGCTTCGCCATCCCATTTCATTATTTGTTCCATCATTAACTTGGTCAAGCCATATGGATTAATAGGATTCTTGCTAGTATCCTCACTAATTGGGCTATTTTCAGGAATGCCATAGACAGCCGCTGAAGAAGAAAAGATTAATTTATTTATCTTGAAGTCCTTCATTACATCAATCAATGCAATTAAACCATAGACATTATTATCAAAATAGTCATTTGGTTTTACTATAGATTCTGGAATCTGCATGTACGCGCAAAAATGAAAAACTGCTTCAATTTCATATTTCTCAAATACATCACGTAATAAATCTTTATCACGAATATCTCCTTCAATAAATGCAGCCCTTAAATCAACTGCTTTTAAATGTCCTTTTGATAAATTATCAATAACGATGACATTTTCTTTTTCATCTAACAATCGTTTAACCATATGTGAACCAATATATCCAGCTCCACCTAAAACTAATAGACTCATCGATTTCACTCCTTATTATTATTAAATTTTGCTTCCACTACAGTTTAATATACAATGAACAAAGGGAATCTTTTTGTTACTTATTCCGACAAATGAGGTCTATTAACATGAATAACATTGGTCCGCTTATTAAAAAAATCAGAACTGACAAGAATCTGATTCAAAAAAATGTATCAATCGGTGTAATGTCACGTTCTCATCTTTCAGAACTTGAAAATGGTAAATATTTCCCTTCATACGAAAAGATGTTGGGGTTGCTACAGAATCTTGATATCTCTCTTATGGAGTTTCAAACAGAACTTGGTACTAATTACTCACTCGAAGACAGAATCTATATAGAAACAGCTAATAGGCTTTCAACTGAACAAAAAATAGTAGAATTAGCAAATTATTTAGAGCAGACTTTCACAGCAGAAGTTGCAAAGAAAAGCATTCGCCTAAAAATTAAACGATTAAATATGTTGGGGTTAGTTGAACTAACCCAAAGTAATCATATAACTGCTGAGAATTATCAACCTATCTTCAACTACTTATTATCCTGCAAGAATTGGCATGAATTTGAAATTCGAACACTAGCTAATTCGATCTTTCTGGCTGATTTTGAGATAGCAAAAATATTAGCAGGACAATTTGAAGAAAAAGCAAAAAAATTAAATTTCACAGATTATATTGATAAAGTGATTCTCTTTTTTAGTAATCTAGCTGAGTTAGCATTGCGAAAAGAAGAATACCAGCTTGCATTAATATACGCAAAAAATGCTCAAAAAAAAGCATACGACAATAAAAAAATATATTATCTCTTAGTAGCGAATGTACTTGTAAATTTAGCTAATTTAAAAGTAGGTAAAGCTGATGAAATATATTTACAGGAAATTACTAAGAATATTGCTGCTTTTAGAATGCTCGCATATTCATCAATTGCTGATAATTTGCAAAACCTAGTTGATTTAATTCTACACACAAAATATGTGAGTTAATGATTAGTAGGGTCCTACAATTAATAAAAAGATGCCGACTTTTTATAAGCTTCTATTCTTAAAAAAATTTCAAACTATAGTTCAAATACTTTTAATTTACTTCCATGTATCACTATCTTCGATCAGTTCCCTTTTAGCAACTTTTGAAACATGTTTATTTCCCTTTACATAAAAACATAATGGCTTATTCCTCCATTCATCTTCACAAGTCACACCAATTCGTGCTCGTTGACAAATTTTCTTTGGAATTTTTCCATGAATTATTTTCAGGTCTGATTCTTCAATCAATTTTCCGTCAAGATTTTGCGAAATCCCGCAAAAGCGTGTCAACTTTCCTGGCCCATTAGAGACTACATCCCCTGATGGACTTTCAAGTGCTCTAATAAGCACTGCTTCTGCAATATTTTTAGGCCTTGTAACAAGATTTAGCATTTGGTACCCATAGATTTGATAAACATACCAATGCCCCGCCGAAAGATACATAGATTCATTTTTAGGACTTCTTCTACCATTGCTACTATGACAAGCACTATCAGCTGTCCCTAAATAAGCCTCAGTTTCAACAATTTTACCCAGATTCTCTCCAGAAAGTATCAATTTCATTCCTAACATTGCTTTAGCAGTCCTGATAGTATCACAGTTCATTACTTTTTTTAACATACTTACACTCTTTTCTAAAAACACAATGATTACATTTAGGAGTTTTTGTACAGAATTTAATACAAAATACATCTATTTTTGCATGAAACTCTTGAAGTTTCTTAACCGTCAAATTTGTTTCATAGTATTTAGCTATTGCATTTAAATCTTCATATTTTTGAACTGACATATCAAAAACTCTAGAGAAGAGCCTTCTTGCATAGGCATCTGAAACGAATTTTTTTTCGTTCACAATATACAACAAAAATACGTCTGCAGTTTCGTTTCCTATACCATTAATCCTAATTATCTTTTCTCTCAATTTTTTTACATTTGTAAGATTACTAATTCCGCTATTTTCCTTAATAAAAAGAAAGAGTTCTTTTATGCACTTGCCTTTTTGCTTGTAAAAGCCTGCTTCTTTGATTTTTTCCTCAAGAATCTCCGATGGCATATCTAATATATCATTTATTTTTAAATTTTCTGGAAAATTTCTAATTACTTTCTCAACGTTATCAAAATTGGTATTTTGCGTTAATATCATACCTAAGATTTGTTTGATTGCACTGTTTCCTGGGTACCAATTCTGATCACAAATTTCAGAATCTATTTTTATAAAAAAATGAATTAATTTTTTTTTTAATTTTTGGCATTATTATTCCATTCCATTTCTTCAGATTTTAACAATACTTTTTGCCCTTCTTTATACACGCGATGCTGAAACATTCGGAAAAATATTAATTTGATAAACGGAAAAAATCCCAACTTTCTTTTTTTAACTCTAAACCTCTTATCTTCTGCATATCGCCAAGAAAAAAGATTTTGAACTTTGAAATAAATATTTCTATGTTTTCATAGGCACATAGTTGTATGAAATTTTGATCAGCTGCAAATACTGTATTTTTCCCATTTAAACCTATCAAAATATTCACTTGAAAAAAATTATCGGGTAATGTTGGCAACTTTTTTTAATATTAAGAATCCATTTTTCTATCTTTTCTTTACCTGAGCTGGTTGGTAAAGTTAAAACTACTTTATACATTAAATTTTCCCTCCAATGTATGCGTTTTCTAAATTGTAACATATTTCACAAAGTATGCCATTATATTATATTAAGGATAATCAATAACAAATTGAATTTCTCTTTCTATTTTTGTATGCTCTATCATTGTCCTTGAAAAATTCAGAGACTGACGTAAAAATTGACTATATCAACTGAAAAGCTTTTTATTATTTAGCAAATTAATTTAACGTTCACTAATTATTGTTTACGCACTATCCAGTTTCATCACTACTAAATATTATAGAAACAAAAAATAAGACTTTTCCATCTATTTTTAATAGCGAAAAATCTTATTTTTTATTTCATTTTATTTTTGGCGCCCAATGGTTAATTGGACCGAACTTATGTCCAACAGCGATTTCATTCCCAATTGCCGTATTTACATAATCTTTGGCAATTCGAATCGCCCTTTCAATCTCTGTTCCCTTGGCTATCTCTGCAGCAATACATGCAGATAATGAATCACCTGTCCCATTAATATGTGTTGTATTATGATATGGAGCACTCAGCCAAAAACTTTTGCCAGATTCTAATAAGATAAAATCACGGACTTCTATTTGACTTTCATCTTGATGATATCCTTTAGCAACAACATTTTTTGCACCCATTTGTTGTAACTTACGAGCAGCAGTTACTAAATCATCATCGTTCTTGATTTTCATATCAGCTAATTTCTCTGACTCATAAAAGTTCGGTGTAATCACAGTTGCAAGAGGAATCATCAATTCTCTTAGAGTTTCAAATGCACTCTCTTCAAGTAACATATCACCATGCTTCGTCATGATGACTGGATCAACAACTAGTGGTCCAAAAGCGTATTTCTTATAATTTGCGACAACATTTTTAATCAAGTTAGAATCAGCCAACATCCCTGTTTTCGCTGCTTTAACCTTGAAATCTGCACTAATATCTGCAAATTCTTGATCAATAAAATCTAAAGGCAGCGCGATACTTGCGTGAATTCCGTACGAATTTCCTGCAACACATGCTGTCATCACAGATATTCCATATACTTCTCTTGTAAAAAAAGTATGCAAATCCGCTTGCATGCCTGCACTGCCATCGCTATCTGAACCAGCAATTGTCATTACTTGTGGATACTCATTTACCATAAAAACATCCCTTTTCATTCAAAATTATGCATCTAACTACCTGATATCCCATATCAGCACTTCTACAAATTAAAACGCTCATCAAACAGGCCTCTCCGTGATAATTGTCCAGATAAGTTTGCTTCATTAAAATTTAATAACTTTCTAATTTCAGAGTATAACACAAAATTTATGTTTTATCTTAAGTTAATTTATTTTTCAGCTACATTGTTATAATATGGCTTACTAATCTACAAATCTCTTACACTAAACTTAAAATTCAGAAATTATCTTCACATTTAACTTCTCAATAACTGCGACTACTAAATCTATCATATTTCGAAAATCTTCATACGCTACGATTATTTGTTTCAAATCTTTTTTTCAGTTTATTTTTACTATAATCACTGAGAGCTGAATACCTAATTCCATACTGCGAGCTAATTATTAGTAACTGATCAAAACAATCAGCAAGTTCTTCCTTTAAATTGTCCAGTCGCTCGTCATTCGTCAAAATCTTATCACCTGGATGATCCCTGCCATTGAGTTCAATTGTTCTAACAGCTCTAGATAATTCACCAATTTCTTCACTAAGAAAAACCAAACGGTTCATTGGTGAAAAACGATACCAGTCTCGACCCTTATAGAAATCGACTAACCAGTCCTGATGCTCATCAATTGTCATTTTTTTTCTCCTTTTTAAATAATGCTAAGACTAATTTTTTTGCTGGTGTTCGGTATAAAGTGAAGCACTACAAAAAAAGTTCACTTGTAGCCCAGCCCTTTTATTTATTACGAATAAATATATTTCATAATACACGATTTAAAAAAACCGACCTCTAAAGATTAGAATTTTGGTCTAACTTTTAGGAGTCGATTCAATTATCCTTTTTTATTACTTAGATCTCATCTAATGAGCGCAGATGCCTTTTTGAAATTTCTTTAACCTTGTTTACTCGGCGAATATATTTTTCCTGTGCCAAGAAGTCTGTCGTCATCCACACATTAACAATATCTAAAGCAATAGCCGAGCCAATAATTTTACCACCTAAGCATAAAACATTACTATCGGTATGCTGTCTTGCTAATTTCGCACAAAACGGATCCTGACACACAACAGCATCAATTCCGAGAACACGGTTAGCAATCAGTGCACTACCATATCCAACCCCGTCTATAAAAATGCCACGATCTGCATTCTTCTTTGCAACTTCCAGAGCTGCTGGATATACGTAATCAGACAAGTCTACCGCATCACTGCTGAATGGTCCTAAATCATTAACCTCATGTCCCATTGAAATCAAAAGTTCACTAATTTCTTTTTTTAATGCAACACCAGCGTGGTCACTTGCTAAAACTATTTTCACTACTATCTCTCCTCTATCGTTTCATTTTGTACTAGTTAATTATACAATACGAGGTCAAATTATGGGGGACTATAATCCAAAACTAAGAAATTATCTGTTTGGCTGCAAACATCCTAAAGATAGCTATCCATACTATTCTTCATTGTCTTCGCATAAAATCTTTGCAAACCATAATTCTAGATTATACTAATTTTTCAGTAATTAATTGCAAGCTTTCCCATGTATTATCAATGCCTCTGTTTTTTAACAAATCAAGCGCCTTAGCAATCTCAAACTTCTTAATTTTATCGACTTCCGTCACTTGAATATTTAATTTAGTAATATCAAATTCTGCAACTGCAGCGAACCAAAAAGTTATCCAGTTCTCATGGACTTCCTTGAAGAAAAAATTGGCAGGAATCATTTCTAACTCCATTCCAAGCTCCTCACTAACTTCACGATCAGCTGCTTGGTAGATATTTTCATTTATTAACACAGAACCCCCTGCTGATTCTTGCCATTTTCCTGGATTATTTAGCTTGCTCAATGTCCTTTTTTGCAATAATACACAGTTGTTATCATCAAAGATAAAAACGCCAACAACTAAATGAAATTCTCCTTTAGTTAAAGCATCTCTTCTTTTTTTAACTCCTATTTTCTTAAGTTGTGCATTATATATATCCCAAGACTCATTAAAATTATCACTATATTTTGCTTCATTCATCAGTTTTTTTACCAATTTGCTCGTAAAACACCATATTTTACAGAATCCCAATATTTTCCTTGCCAAAAACGAACCTTCCTAATCTGTGCCTCTTTCTCTAAGTTAAGGCTCTCAGCCAGTCCAATCATTCTTAAATTGCCTGACCAAGTAGTCAAACCTATATGTGGCAGTGAAACTATTGAAAAAACATGATTGATCCAGAGTTTAAGTGCCACTTTTCCAATACCTTTTTGCCACTTTTCTGTTGAATAGATTACAATGCCTACATCTAGCCATCTTTCAAGCTTTCCATCCTCATAATATGCAGATACCATTCCTACAATCTGTTCATCAACAATGATAACATTCTTAAATTCGTTGTTTACAAAGTCTGCCGGCCCAATTTTCTTTATGAATTCATTTTTCTTAGGAAGCTTACCTTTAAAATATGGTCCATTCCATTTCGTCCATTCTGCATCAGGATTACTGTATGCAACCCCCCAAAAGGATTCTAGGTCTTCCAATAAGAATTCACGAATTTCAATATTCATCATTTTTCTCCTTAGGTCATTCAATATATTTTTTATTTCTTTTTAGTAATAGTATCAAGGGAATCAGTACAATATGACTGACAAAAATAGCAATAAATGAAAAGCTATAATTAATCTGAGAAATCATATATCCACCTGCTAGCGGACCAATTGCACGTCCAGCCGAACCTGCAGTGCTACTAATAGATTGAATTGATGCTCGATTGCTATCATTAGCATAGCGATTAAGCAAAGCCGGAATCGTCGTTAGGGCCAAGACGTCACCTACAGATAATGCTGTAATTCCCAAGACAAAGCGCCAGTAAGTATCCGCACCTATAATTAGCAAATAGGAAATTGCAAACATGCTTACACCAACAATTACACGTAATTTTTCATTTTCAAAATTTGCTTTAAAAAATGGTTTCAATAGTGGTTGAAAAATAACAATTTCAAAAGTTGATATCGTAAATAAAAAACTGTATTTTTGTACTGAAATATTCTTAGACAACATCAAAACCGAAATATTACTATTCCACTGTTCATAGCCTATCCAAATAAAAATAATGGTCAAACATATAATTACTAGACTACTTATTGTTGTTGCATTTTCATCGAAGTTCAATTTTCTTTTTTTACTTATTATTTTTTCGTGCTCAATATCGTTAAAGTTAAAAGCAATAATCATTAAGGTCAGCGAAAAAAGTATTAATGAGCTTAGAAAGACTTCTCTGATGCCTATTGCAAATAAAGTTCCCGATAGAAAAGTTGATATTCCCATTCCAATATTTGCTAGCCAATAAGCATTTGTAAAGATATTTGCATCTTCCTTTTGCAAATAAGCGATATACCCGTTAACTGCTGAATTTAAGATTCCCAAACCCAAGCCATAAAAAGCAACCAAAAAAGCATAGAGTGGCCATAGTGGCCACACTACGATTGTAATTAAGGAAAACCAGACAATTGCACCGCCTAAGTAGTGCGTTTGTTTTACCTTCCATCTATCTAATAAAAATCCCCCAATTAAATTTCCAATCACCATTGCAATTGAAAAGCCCATTAAGACATAACCAGCAACAACCAAGCTCTGATTTAGTCTCTCATGGATAAATAAGGTAGTTATCGGCATTATTAACCCAATCCCCATATTAACGAACATACTTGCAAGTAAAGTGGCTTTATTCTTCAAAAAAACACTCCTAATATTTCTCAAAAATTTCTTAGTACCAATTATTTTCTTTCCAGTGTTCCATTGCTTTCGTCCAAGAACCGTATCGCTGCATTACGTACTCTTTTGCAACCTTTTCTTGATTCTCAGCCGAATAATCGCCCTTCAGATAACTCGAATCAAGCTGATATTTTCCAATATATTTCCCATTTCTGGCATTATAATTCCCACCAGATTCATGCTGCACGATATAGTCTTGAGCTACTTTTTCATTACCAGAAAGAGCTGTACTTTGGACACCTTCACTCGAGCCTTGAGAACTTGCATTAGTGTTTTGAACGTTTCCAGTTGTTGACGAGGCCCCATACCCATATGCTGCCTGTGCACTCTGTGTTGCGGCTGTCTCCGTATTATTACCAGTGACACTAATTCTTTGATTAACATAAATTAGGTTGGGATTAGCAATATTATTGCCTTGGGCTAGGTCTGAAATGCTAGTTCCGTATTTTCTAGCGATTGCCCACAATGTATCACCTTTTTTTATCGTAAGTTCTGTACTTAAATTCTTCTCCAGTATATTGGAGAAGAGTGCCTGATTTGCTTGCTGACTGCTTTGGGTTGAACTAGCATCAGCTGCAACACTATTAGTATTCTGATTTGTTATCCCTGATATATTCACGCTGCTCATTCTCCTTTAAAACAAGATACTAGTGTTATTATACATAACTATTTACTTCATTCATATGCCAAAAATTCATAAAAACAAATAAAATAATCGTAAAAATCATATTTGCTTCTAATATAATTATGACTTACTTCACAGCTTTTTCATTTAATAAAATTATGCTTTCAATAGGTATTAACATATGTGAAAGTGAAGTGTATAGCTTGAGAAGAAGAAAAAGATACTTGAGAATAGGTAATATATTCCTTTTTTTAGTAATCGTAAGCATTATAATAATTTTAGCTATTAAAAGCACTCAAAAGGATACTCCTGCTAGTGCTAGTAGCAATTCGAATGATAAAAAGCAAACCACACAGGTCCAAAAGCTTGCTACTAAAAAAAGTCAAATCACAAAAAAATTACAAAAGTATTTAGACAAGGTTACTGCTGATGGAACTGCTAGTGTCAGTTTCTATAATCTCTCACCAGAAGAAAATAGTACTGCTGCTAAAAAGAGCAATGCTTCCTTATATAAGGAAGGAAATCTTGCAGTTTCCTCAAATGCCTCTACCCCAGCTACTTCGGCTAGTACATATAAGTTATTCATAACTGCATATTTATTTAATGAGGCCAAAAACAATAATTTCTCTTGGGACACAACTTCTACAAATGGTTTTTACAATATGATTGTATATAGTCAAAATGATTTTGCCGAAACCGAACTGCAAACATATGGACTTTCCAGTATAAATAGTTTTATCAAAAGTCAAAATTGGTACTCACCTGTCTTCACCAATTCTAGCAATGCCACAACAACTGCAAATAGCCTACAGGAATTATTATTGCAATTATTTCATGGGACTGGTGCATTCAGTGATACTGCAAATCGCTCTAAACTACTAAGCTTAATGGGTAAACAAGTATATCGTACAGGAATCCCTACAGGAGCTGCAAAAGCAATGAAAGGAACTACTGTAACTGATAAAGTTGGTTTCTTGGATGATGTAAACAATGATGCTGGGATTGTCACCCTTCCCAATGGTCAAAGATATATCTTAGTAATCATGACTCATGGTCATAATCAGAGCGGATTCAGTGGATTCCCTAGAATCGCTAAAATTGCAAAAGAAGTCCAATCTATTGTCTATGGCAATTAGACTTCACATCTGCTTATTGGATTTTATCCGAGATTAATAAGAGAAGCTTTGACTTATGAAATATGTTTATTTATTACAAATAAAGGGATTGGATCAAAATTTGACCCAATCCCTTTACTACGTTTAGTCAAGAATACTTATAAGTTTTTCTCTGCATAGCCATATTCTGTGAGACAACAATTATTTTTTGTTTAGGTAGTTCTTCTTTGAAAATTCAGTATCTTCATATTGTCCAGATTCTCCATAAAAACGATTATATCTTTTCTTGAATTTTCTAAACAAATAAATTGTTATTGCTTTGATGAAACAATAAATTGGAATCCCAAAAATTACACCAATTATTCCTAACATTTCACCCATCACCAATAATACGAGTAATACCGTGATTGGATGCAATTGTAAGTTATTACCCATAACCTTAGGAACGATAAACTGACCATGTAAGAATTGCACGACAAACCATACAATTACAAAGACCAAAGCCATCATGAACGAAGATTGGAAAGCAATAATTAATCCAGGAATGAAGGCTGCAAAAGAACCAATGTATGGAATAATACTCAAAATCCCAGCTGCCAGTGCTAAAGTCCCTGCATATTTGATTCCCATTAACATAAAACATGGCCAATACATTATTCCTAAAATTGCAGATACCGCAATTTGTCCCTTCAGATATCCACCAATTTGCTGGTCAACTATCTTAGCAAACTCTGTAAAGTCATTACGAAAAAGCGGTGGCACCAACTTTTTGCTAGTCTTAAAGAACTTTTCCTTATCTTGTAGCAAGAAAAAGGCTATTATTGGCCCAGTTATAACTGCCAATAATAAAGTAGAAATCACTGAGAATACACTTCCAAAGCTTTTTGCACCATTCTGCAAATAACTCTCTATGAATTTGCTGATTTTTGTACTCGATAAGTTTAGTGAGTCTTGCAGCTGTTTAAACTCATTTGCGTATGGAAAATTAGCAGCTAAACTATCCGCATTTTTTTCAAAACTCTGCAAAATATTAGGAAAATGCTTAACTAAATCAATTGCTTGATTTCTAGCAGTAATAATTAATTCAATTCCTCCAAAAATCAATAGTGTTAATATTATGACGTAGATAATAACTATTATCCAGGTACGTTTGATATATTTTTCCAATAACTTAACCAGTGGATTTATCAAATAATACAAAATTAGCCCTACGATAACTGGTGGCATTATTGTCGAGAAGACGACAGCAAAAGGTTCGAATATAAATGCTATTTTACTGTAAAGAAAGATAATAGCAGCTATCATCCCTAAAACAAACAGCGTGAATACTAGACTTCTACCACCCAAAAAACGAATCCATTTGTTGCTTTTCATTAAGCTTCTTCACCTCATTTTAATGGTATCAACTAATTATACTAGCATTATCAATAAATAGGTTAACATTACACCTTTGTAGACATGAATCATTAGTCCTAGTTTTAGGCTAGTAGATTATAAAATAATTTTTCATCAATATTTCCACCCGAAATGATTGCAGCCACTACACTCCCACCAATCTTCTCACCATAGTTTCTAAGTGCAGCAACTGTCGTACAACTTCCTGGTTCAGCAATAATTTTTTCTTCCTTGGCCATGTATGCAACTGCATCTGCAATCTCTGCCTCATCAACCGCTATCAGCTCGTCAACATATGCGGGAAGCATCTCATAGCTCAACCTCCCAATTCCTCCTACAAGTGATTCGCAGATTGAATCCCTAGTAGGATATTCTTCATAAAACTTCTTATTCTTAATTGCTTCAATCATTGCGGGACAAGCAGCGGTTTGAACTCCAACTATTCTGATTGTTGGATTAATGCTTTTGGCTGCAACTGCAATTCCGGTAATCAAGCTGCCCCCTCCAATTGGGATAACAATCGTATCTAGCAATGGCAACTGTTGCATTAACTCCAAAGAGATTGTCCCCTGTCCACTATAAATCAACGGATCAGAATAATAAGAATCAATATAATTCATCTCACTTTTTTTAACATATTGCATTCCTTGAATATGAGCTTCATCATAATTCTTACCTATTTGTTTGACTTGCCCACCGAAATGCTCAATTTTTTCAATCTTATTATTTGGCGTCCCAATTGGCACAATAACCTCAATTTTTTCAATCCCCAATAACTGACTGGCATAAGCAGTTGCAATTCCATGATTTCCGGATGAAATGGTAACTACACCCCTCCTTTTTTCTGCATTTGTTAGACTCAATATTTTATTCAAAGCTCCTCTAATTTTAAAGCTTCTAACTGGCTGTAGCGACTCTAATTTGAAAAAATATTCTCTCTCATTATTATTTAAAAAAAGTGATTCAACTACAGGGGTTGTTCTTAAATATGGTTTTATCTTCTCAAATGCCCGCTCAACATCTTGTAAATTAAATTTTTTCATTGAACCACACCATTTCCTAAATTTCTGTAAAAAGTATCTCATATGCTTATGAATTGTTCAACTTTTGAACTCAAAGTAATCCGCTGCTTATTCCTATGATACTTAATAACAGATTATTTTAATTCATACTTCATGAAAAATGTCACAGATAAGCAACTACGTTATTTATAACTTAATTTGACATTTCAAGACATTAAAAAAAGAGCTAAGTCAAAAATAAATTTTGATTTAGTCCCTTTGTTGATTTTATATAATTGACACTCCATAAGTCAAATTCCGCTGACTTATCATTATTTCTATATAACTTTTCTAATCTCGTGAGAAAATACCTACTACACCAATGCACAACGCAATCACTGTCGAAGCTACTGCAATAGCAAAACAGGTCACCCCACCCACTGCAACAGCTTGAAATGATATTCCCCAAGAGAGTCCCAGGATCAGCAACAACATCGCAATTAATGCAACGATTGAAATTATAATTAATACGTTTTGAAATGCAGACATCTTCTTACTCTCCTCTCTGACATATATTAATTCAGAATTCTTATTTTCCACTGAATTGATTATATCAAAACGAAGTTAATAATTCTCATCTCATGGTTTCCACTGTTAAAAAATATCCTAAACTTAATAATTATGCAGATTTTTCATTAATTATTCTGCATATAGATTATTAATGAACTAAGCCCGTGTACGTACCAGCATGAACATGCCTAAAATCAAATGTACTTAATTCAGATAGCTTAATAACACGTGTTACACCATATGCCAGCATTAAGTTCAAGTTATCGGCATCATCATTAGGAACAACGATAATCGACTGTTTGCCAATCCCCTTCGCGTAACCTAGTTCAAAAGCTCCTCCATCATCGGGAAAGCTTGGCAAATAAAGCATCAAACATAAATCCGAACCCACAATTCCTTCAATATCTGAGTTGAAGGTCCGTGCTTGCCACTCGATATCATGCAATAATTCTGGATGTTCAGCAACATCTAGTCCCTTATATTGAAAATCAAGTGGAAAATGCGAATATTTCCTTGAAATACTTGGGTTGGCTTCAATTGCAGCTAAGCCCTGTTTTAAATGTTCCCGCTGCTGTTCATTAAACCATGAGCAACCAATGTAGACTTTTACAGGCGGCATCGGTAAATCGTTAACCTTATCTCCCAGTGCAAATTCATTGTTGAATTGTGCCATTAAAATACTCCTTCAATTAAATAGATTTATTGTAAAGTTATTTTATCATATACATCGAATAATAAGCTAAATAAAATTACTAGCAGCTACATAATGTTTATTAAAGTTTTATTCAATAACTTAAAAAAGCCTTACAGATATTGAGTTATCATCACTTTAACGTTATAATTAGCGGAGCAATCATTATCGATTGGAGACAATAAATAGATGACTAAAAAAATTTCCATCATAGTACCCTGTTTTAATGAACAGGAGACAATTCCATTATTCTACCAAGCAGTTAATGCTCTTATCCCACAACTGCGCAATTATTCCTTAGAGTATATTTTTATTGATGATGGTTCAAGTGATAATACACTCCTTGAAATACAGACCTTAAATGAGAACGATCCCCAAAATGTTCATTTCATTTCATTTTCCAGAAACTTTGGCAAAGAAGCTGCACTCTATGCAGGTCTTCAGACAGCTACAGGAGACTTGGTCGCAGTTATGGATGTTGACTTGCAAGATCCACCAGAACAGCTTCCATTGATGCTCTCAGGAATTTTAGATGAGGATTATGAAATTGTCGGCACTCGGCGTGTAAATCGTAAGGGAGAACCCCCTATTCGTTCACTTTTTTCTATCCTTTTTTATAAACTAATGAGTAAAATTTCTGATGTTCCAATGATTCAAGGTGTCAGAGATTATCGGTTAATGACTCGTAAAGTTGTTGATTCGATCCTTGAAATGGGTGAGTACAACCGCTTTTCAAAGGGTATCTTTAATTGGATTGGCTTTAAAACAAAATATTTAGAGTATGAGAATCGTGATCGTGTTGCAGGCAATACTTCTTGGTCCTTCTGGAAACTCTTTCGCTACTCAATCGAAGGAATTGTAAATTTCTCAGAAATCCCACTTTTAATTGCTTCTTTTGCAGGTTTCTTTACCTTTGCATTATCAATATTTTTCATGCTTTTTATTATTGCCCGTAAAATATTTTATGGCGGCAGTGTTGATGGCTGGGCTTCATTAATTACTATAATGGTCGGATTAGGCGGACTACAACTATTTTGTCTAGGGATTGTTGGCAAGTATATTGGCAATATTTATTTGGAAGTAAAAAATAGACCTTTATATATAGTTAAAGAGAAAAAATAGAGATATCATTAATCATTAGCCTTCGTTACAACCTTAAAAGATTAATTTCAAGCATTTTAGAGAGACTATGTCAAAAGTTAAATTTTGATTTAGTCTCTTTTTTGTATTAAATGCTACACCTTAGACTACCTTGAGGAATTGGTTAAGGCACTGCAACAAGAAACACAGCTAACTATTAATTTTGTTTTATTTGAAAATCAATGTTGGCCTAGTACTGACCGATTAATCTCATATAGCAGGAGTAAACAAAAATGAATGATAGGGAAAAAATTGATGATGAATTTAAAGAAACAACATAAAGAATTATCGAAAATAATTATTGCTCCTATTCTGTTATTTTAAAATTTTTAATAGATCAAATTTATTTTGTTAACCGACTCGTATATTCTACAATTTTACTATGATACTATAAATGTAAAGGGGTTGTTTAATATGGGAGTAGTTGGAAAAAGCGGAAAAAAATTTGCTTATGACTCTACAGATTTAGTAAATAACTTGCAAAAAGAAATTGATGTTTATGGTGAATTTGATTGCTGGACCACCTTTTTCCTAAGAGATGGGGTACGAATTTATACTTCTTATTTGAAGAAAGAAATGGACCACTCGGAAAAGTACAAGGTAAAAAACATGCGGAAATCTAATGAATATTTAGAAGTTATCCAAGCAAAAAATTTACTTAATAAATTAAAAAAACAAAATAAGTTATAATTTATTGTTGATACTAAAATTCACTCGCAATTCAACACACATTCTCCACTAGCTTTGACAATTAATTAATACAAAATAGCGACAGTTTTCTTGTAGTCGAGCCCTTCTGGGTTGCCTTTTTAATTTCTTTATTCCGTTTTGCTATTAAACATTGCCAATTTTTATGTAAATCATATTCCATGCTTTGCTAATTAATTAATGCTACACTCGAATTAAAAGGAGTTGTCCAAATGTACGAATACAAAAAGAAAATTAAATTTAATTGGCTACATCTAATTGTTTTTATACTTATCATTGAGCTAATTGGTGGTCTATCAGCTTTATTCGCAGGAGATATTAAAGGTATCTATAATAATCTGCACCTCCCTTTTCTATCTCCACCCGCTTATTTATTTGGAATCGTTTGGCCCTTTCTTTATGTCTTAATTGCCATCTCTGGTTATCTAATTTATCAACGCTACTCATTGAGACGAACTAAAATAGTAGACTATTCCCTATTCGTTGCCCAATTAGCGCTAAACTTCATCTGGAGTATTATTTTCTTCAGAGAGAATTCATATTGGCTGGGATTTGTAATAATACTTGTACTAGATTTTATCGTTCTAACCTGTATCGTTCATTTTTCCAAAACCAGCCGCTTAGCATCAATCCTGATGATTCCATATCTGCTATGGATTATTTTTGCATCTTATCTCACTCTAGGAGTCGCCATCTTAAATTGACTTCTGCTAATGACTTATGTTCTCACTTAAATGAGACACTACAGACTACAGTAGCCAGAAGATTTTGACCTATGAGAGAATGCTTATTTGAACTCAAGAAAGAGGAGCTGGGTCAAAAGTTAAATTTTGATTCAGTTCCTCTACTTATTCCGTATAAATGTGTTTCATAAGTCAAAATTCTCCGTCTAACTTCGAATTGCTCATAGCAAAGTGCCTGCTATGTTCGTAATTTCGAGTTAGTACTCAAATTTTCCCGACCTATGGCTCTCTCTTTTATTATACATATGTCTAAATTCTGTCATGCTTAATATATTGAAATTATGCATCTCACCAGATATTAGCAACAGGTCCAATCATGTACATTCCAAAGACCATGACAATAATGCATAATATCGTGACCGTCCACTTATAAATTCCCTTCATTTGATATTCTTCAGGTATTACCTTAGCTTCAAGAACTAACAAAAAACCGAGCACAATTGGAAGCAGTAATGCATTCATAACTTCAACAGCCACCGCCATATTTACCAATTCAAAATTTGCAAGTACCAACACAGCCCCCACTATGTGTGCTAAAGCATAGATTATATAAAATCCTGCTGTTTTATGATTCAATGGTTCATTTAAACTATGCTTCCAGTTGAGTACTTCGGTAATCCCCCAAGTACCAGCTAACGCAACAACTAGTGCAGCCACCATGGCACCGCCTAAAATACTTGCCCCGATTAAAATTTTTGCTGTCATGCTCCCAATAAATGGTGATAAAGCTCTAGCCAAATCACTTACTGAATTCAAGGAACCAGAGAAATTGCGATTTCCAACTGTTGCTGCAAATGCGATTACAAAAATCAACATTATTCCCTGTGTTATTAAAGTTCCCACAAAAGTATCATGACGCGCCTTCGTAATCGAATGTACATCTAACCTCTTGTCAACGACTGCTCCTTGTTGATAAAAAATCATCCATGGCATAATTACTGCACCAACATTAGCTGCTACCAAATAAACATATGATGAATGCCTCCAAGGTATGGTAATTAGGCCCTGTACCATTTGTGACAAACTCGGTCGAATAATAATTATTGCAATAATAAATGCTAATTCAGCTGACCCAATCACCACTCCAATTTTCTCTACCCGTCGATAACTTCCAATAAATGCGATTCCTACTAATAAAATGGTAGCAAGTGGAACCGTGATCCATTTTGATATTCCAAATAGTTCTCCGACACCTGCGATCCCTATAAACTCAGTTAATAACGCTCCAATTGCAGAAATTGCCAGTGTTCCTGCTGAAAGCCAAGCCCATCCAGTGCCAAAATTTTCGCGAATTAGTTCCCCATGTCCTTTATGTGTCACAATTCCTAATCGGACTGTCATTTCTTGAGCCATATATAAAATTGGAATTAAAAGTATTTGCGGTAAAATTATTGTATATCCCCACTGTGCTCCCGATTGAGCAGCAGTAATCAGGCAGCCTGCATCTGTGTCCGCAAGCATCACAATTAGCCCCGGTCCCCAAACCTTTAACCATTGATATTTTGAGACTTTTCCCTTCTTCACCTGCACTTTTTTTGTAATATTTATCTGCAAATTAATCACTCCTCTAATATTACTAACTATATTACTACCTCTAGAAGTATTTTTAAATAGCAAACACAAAATGTAGTGTGTATTTAAAAATCGCACACAATATGTTGAAAAATGATAACTGCTATATTTAGTTGTGCTAAACAAATAAACTTAATTAAAATTGGCCATAGATATTTTTAAACAATATCAACTAAAAGATAAAATAAAATCATGAATATTCATAAGTATTTTACATAGTTAACATTAACCAATTAGTAATAAAATAATTATTCGAAGTGGTGAAAATAACTTAGCTAATATAAAAACTAATTTTTTATGGATAGATTGTGATATCATAAAAATAAAGGGTATGATTTTAATGCATCTAATTGGGAAAAGTGGTAATCCATTGATCCATGACTGCAACTATCTGATAGATCTGCTGAAAGAAGATATTGAACTACACGGGGATTTTACTTGTTGGTGCACTTTTAAGATTTTTGATGGAATCAAACTGTATACTTCCTATATGAAAGTTAATAATTATCGAACCGAAGGAATTAACCTAAGTAACCATCATCGAAATGGAGAATATTTCGAGAGTATTCAAGCTGTGGACCTGCTCAAAATATTAAAAAAGCGCAATAAAATTGAGTGAAAAATAAGGCTGAAATTTCGTAATCTGTGCAAATTGTGCACCAAACACTTTCAAAATAACGTATATTAACGTAAGTAAAAAAATAGAAACGTTGATATATCAACGTTTCCAGATGTATATAATTAAGTAAAATTAATAAAATAAGGAGAGTACAGGATTTGAACCTGCGCGCCGGTATAAACCGGTTCGCCGGATTTCGAGTCCGGTGCATTACCACTCTGCCAACTCTCCAACAACGATAAACATTATATCAATTATCCGAGTGGAATGCAATGCAATCAAAGACTATTTATTTTAAGCAGAGGCCCTGACTATGCAAAGTCTCTAATAATTCATCTCGCTTAGTTTCTTTTGTCCCTAACTTCTTTGAACTCACTTGCTTTGTAAATGAGTCAATTCGGCGATTAGAGTCTCGTAAATCATAATATGTCTGTACAGTCTCATCATATTCCTTTAAATCAGCCACATTAATCTTATGATATTCATTTTCAAAGAAGACTGACTCTAATGGCAAGCGTGGTTTCAATTGTGGCTTCTGATCTGCAATCCCTACCTGTAATCCAAGTATCGGAAAAGTCATCTCTGGTAGATTTAATACTGCCAATAATTCTTTTGGACTATTGGTAACACTCCCTAAAATAACTGCTCCCAATCCCATACTTTCAGCTGCATTAACCGTATTTTGTACTGCCAAAACAGTATCCTCCACACCTTGCAAAAAAATGTCTGTTTGATGCAATCTACCATCATCTTTGCCTAACTGTCGTCGAATGCTCTGATTTCGATGTAAATCAACTATGAAAATAAATAGATCACCATCTGCTCCAACATATTTTTGCCCTGAAATTTCCCTGATTTGTGCCCTTTTTTTCTCGTCAGTAATATGCAATATGGAAAATTGTTGCATAAACATACTTGAAGAGGTATGACGCGCTACCTCTGCTAGTGTATTTAACTGCTCCACTGTCAGTTTCTGCTTTTTAAAAGCCCTAATTGTTTTATGAATAATCTGCTGGTTAACAATTGCATTTTTAATCATCTAATATAGCACTCCTTTATATAAACCGATGGAATAATTCTACCACTTGCTTTGTAATCTGGGAATCTTTTATTTCAGCTTTAACTCAAATAAATCTTCTTTGATAGAACCATCACGATATACAAATGCAGTATATGCTGTTCCTGTCATCGCTCCTTTGGCAAGTGCAGTTTTAGAAATTGCCTTTACAAAGAATTTCTCATCATCATCCCATAGGCAATTCCATATCCAGTCTCCATTATTGTTACCCAATTGCCCTTCTACTATAGAAATTGCATCATTTTTATTATGTACTTTGATTAGCTCAGGTCCATCAGGAACAATTGCTAATTTGCTCTCTAGGTTTACCGTTTCTTCAACGAGTTCATTTGGTAAAAAGCTCTCACGATTATCTTTTTTCAAAATTTTCTCCTTGTTTTTTCTATACAATACTATTCCAACCAAAGAAGCAGAGATACAACAATAAATAAGTATTGATTTTTTCATATATTAACGACCCTTTCATTTGCATATTATAACCCAATTTTTGACAAATTAATGTATGTCTAAATTAAACTTATAATTTACGAGGAACAAAAAAATCACAACATATTACCTGCTGTGATTTCCTTTAATTATTTTTTATTTAACTTCAGTAATCTTAACTTGCATTGAACCACCAGGAGTTTCGATCTCGACAACCTCTCCTAAACGATGGCCCACTAATCCCTTTGCAATCGGTGATTCATTTGATATTTTCCCAGCAAGTGGGTCCGCCTCTGCCGCTCCAACAATTGAGTACGTTTCAGGTTCTTCATCAGGCAATTCCTGGAATGTGACCGTCTTTCCAACTGCGATTTCATCAGCATCAATATTACCGTTATCAATAATTTCAGCATGGTTCAACATTTGTTCAATTGTCTTTATTCGTCCTTCAACAAAGGACTGTTCATCTTTGGCTGACTCATATTCAGAATTTTCAGATAAGTCACCAAAACTCCGTGCAATCTTGATTCGTTCAATAATCTCTGAACGTTTTGTTGTCTTAAGTGTATTTAATTCTTCCGCTAACTTTTGCTTTCCCTCAATGGTCATCGGGTATGTTTTTTCTCCTGCCATATCTTATGACTCCTCTCAAAATAAATTAACTGTGCGAATGTCTATTATGCCGAAGAACATCACGAATCTTCGTTGTTAATAAATCAATCGCTACTTGGTTTGCCCCACCTTCAGGCACAATAATATCTGCGTACCGCTTGGTAGGTTCAATAAATTGATGATACATTGGTTTAACTGTTCGCAAGTACTGTGAAATTATTGATTCCAATGAACGCCCACGTTCTTCAGTATCACGTTTTATTCGTCTAATAATTCTAATATCATCGTCAGTATCAACAAAAATTTTAATATCCATCAGGTTGCGCAAACGTTGATCATTAAGCACAAGAATTCCTTCAACAATTATTACTTCCTGTGGATTTTTTATTAATACCTTGTTACTCCTAGTATGTGCACTATAATCATACACCGGAACTGCAACTTGCTTCCAATTCAAAAGATCTTGCAGATGTTCAATCAGCAAATCAGTATCAAAAGCATCTGGGTGGTCATAATTAACCTTTATCCGTTCTTCAAAAGACATCTCACTTTGATTTTTATAGTATGAGTCTTCCTGAACCATCAAAAGTGAATGCTGCTTCAATTGGTTAAATATTGCCATACTTACAGAAGTTTTACCACTGCCCGAGCCCCCTGTAACTCCAATAATAACAGGTCGTTTCTTGCCCGAATTTGCCGTCATTTCTTGTTTCTCCTTTGCTTCTTTTAATTATTGTCTTTTGCTAACTTAGCAGTTAGTTTTTGGTGCTGCGCATATGTTTGTGAATAGTATACTTTACCAGTCTTGATATTCGCAATGAAATACAAATAATTTTTGTCTCTATCGGTTGGATTTAACACTGCATTTACTGAATCAATGCTTGGATTATTAAATGGTCCAGGACCCACACCTGTACTTTTGTACAAATTATAAGGTGAATCAACCTTCAAATCCTTATAAGTAACTGTTTTTTTATGCTTTCCAAGAGCGTACAGAACAGATATGTCTGACTGGATTTTCATATTCTTGTCTAATCTATTCTCAAAGACACCTGCAATCTTCTTCCGGTCTGAATCGGTTACACCCTCTCGTTCTACTAGTGAAGCAAGAGTTAGTACCTGTTGCACAGTCCACCCTTTTTTACTGATCTGTGAATAATAAGGTTTCATCATTTCATCGGTCTTCATAACCATTGAAGTAATTAACTGTTTTAATGTACTTTTCTTTGCGACAGTATAAGTTGCAGGGTACAGATATCCCTCTAACTTGTATCTTACATTTTTTGCATCCACTGCTGATCCCAACAAATTAGGATACTGTTCCTTTAATTCATTTAGAAAAGTTTTACTATTCAATAATGCTAGGAAAGCTTTCTTCTTGAATTGTGTCTTTTTCTGGATTACATCACCAATTTGGTCAGCTGTAACACCTTCGCGGACAAGTACTTTCCCCGAATTCTGTGACTCGCTTGCGCCACCTTTTTGCAACTTGAGAGCTATTTGCTTTAAAGTCATAGAGGGTTTTAACTCATAATAACCCGCCTTAAATTGTCCATATTTTTTTGCTTTAACATAATAGTCAAAAACAAAACCGCTTTTAATTACTTTTTTATTCTCTAAAATACTACCAATTTGTTTAGTTGTGCTGCCAATTGGCACTTTAACCTCGATTACTTTACTGCTCCCAGGACTCAACGGCTGCTTCGCGCTTTCGAAGTAATGATGACCGATAATTCCTATAACAACTAATAAAACAACTATCAGGAGCAACACACCTCGAACAATTCGATTCGCAAAAAGTTTATTATCCGTATTCTTATTGCTTTGCAAATCTTTATTGTCGTCATTCTTATTATTCAAAGTATCCCTCCATTCGAAATACACTATCCAGTTCATTATACATAAGATTTCTTGAATTTGCATCAAGATTCAATAATACTTAATGTATAAAAAATTAGCCTATACGAAAAAAGCCACAGATTCACTACTCTCTATAGCTTTTTTGTATCAGATTAACGAATTTCTACATTAAATTTTACTTGTAACTTACTCATTACTTTTTCAAAATCAGCGGTGACATCATCATCTTCCAAGGTTTTTGAGTTATCACTGTATGTTAACTCATATGCCAACGATTTTTGTTCAGTACTTATTTTGCCGCCTTCATAAACATCAAAAAGCTGCACATTACTTAAAATTTTGCCACTTTGTTTCTTAATAAAATTAACAATATCAGCATTTGCAATCTCCTTGCCGACAGCCATTGCAACGTCACGCGTGATAACAGGATATTTTGACACTGGTTGATATACAATTAGTTCATTATTAAAGTCAATAATCTTTTGCAAATCAAGTTCAAAGACGTACGTTCTTCCAATCCCATATTCCTTAGAAATATTTGGATGAACCTCCCCCACAAAACCGATAAAGAGATTACCTATAAAGATGTCAGCTGTTCGCCCAGGATGCATTTCTTCATGCACTTGTGAAGCTCTGTAATTGACATCTGTAACCCCCAGCACAGTTAGCAAGTGCTCCACAATTCCTTTGGTAACATAAAAATCAATCTGCTTTTTCTCATCATGCCATGATTGCACTGAATATAGCCCCGTCATTGCGGCAGCCACATGTTCAACTTCGCGCGGCCGATCATTATTCACATCACGATAAAAAACACGTCCCTGTTCATATAGCATCACATCTGAAACCTTGCGTGCATTATTATAAGCAACATCATCCAGTAAGCCACTAATCAGATTCATTCTGACGGTTGTTCGATCCGAACTCATTGGAAAATTCAATCTAGTTGATTGAGCATCTTCCATCATAAACCTTTGTGCTTTCTTATCTGAAGTTAACCCATAAGAAATTGCCTGCATCAATCCTGATTCTTCCAAAATACTTCTTGTATCCCGAATTACTTGTTGTTTATACGTATATTTCCCAGGTGTTAATTCACCACTAGGCAATGTTGCTGGTAAATTATCATAACCGTAAATTCTTGCAACTTCTTCAATCAAGTCTGCGGGAATACTGATATCCCATCTTCTTACAGGAACAGAAACTGTGAAATTACCATTTTCTTCTTCAATTGTAAAACCAAGCCTTTCGAAAATATCCTTGATTTCTGCAATTTGTAATTCAGTACCTAGCACATCATTAATTTTTTTAGTTGAAATATTAATAATCACTGGCTGAATACTATCTTGCGTACCAGCTACACCTGCAACGATTTTCCCATTGCCCAATTCAGCAATCAACTGAGCTGCCATATCAAGTGCTTCTGCAACCGTTCCGCGATTAATTCCACGCTCAAATCGCATAGCGGCTTCACTATGCAAATTATGCTTTCTAGCAGTTTTACGAATAGCCGATGAATTGAAAACAGCAGCTTCGAGTGCAATAACCTGTGTTTCAGCAGAAATACCACTATTTAAACCGCCCATCGTCCCAGCTAGAGCAATTGGCCCATTATCATCAGCAATCACAATATCATTTGGTAAAAGCTTCCTTTCTTCTTCATCAAGTGTCTGTAATGTTTCACCTGACTTAGCAAGACGAACTTCAATGCCTTTACCAGCAATTTTCTGATAGTCGAAAGAATGTAATGGTTGACCATAATCGAGTAAAATATAGTTTGTCACATCAACAACGTTGTTCATTGGGCGAATACCAGCATTCCACAAACGTCTTTGCAACCACATTGGACTTTCTTCAACCTGCACATCTTTGATAATTCGCAGCAAATATGTAGGAGATAGTTCTTTATCAGCTGCCACTTGAATATAATTAGAAATCTTATCGGTTAGATCCTCTTGTAATGCAGGCTTCTTTAAGATCACTTTCTGATCATAAATCGCTGCAAGTTCGTGTGCCGTACCTCGCATACTCAACATATCGGCTCGATTTGGTGTAACATCAAGGTCGATGATGTCTTCATCCATCCCCAAGTATGAATATACTGGTTCGCCAGGCTTAGCATCATCTGGAAGAAGGTATATTCCGGCAGCGTAGGCCTTGGGCACAACACTTTCTGAAAATCCAATTTCTTGAAGCGAACAAATCATTCCTTCAGAAACTTCGCCTCGCATCTTACTTTTTTTGATTTTCACATTTCCTGCAATTCGCGAATTAGGCAACGCTACAATTACTTTCTTGCCTGCAGCAATGTTGGGTGCACCACAAACAATTTGCAATAATTCAGCTGCTCCAACGTCAACTTGGCAAATATTAAGATGATCTGATTCGGGATGTTTTCTCACTTCGACAGTGGCACCAACCACAATCTTCTTTAAATTCTTATCAAGTCTAGAAACACTGTCAACTTCAACTGCCGTTCTTTCAATTTTCTCAGCTAGTTCTTCTGGATTAATATCTAAGTCAATATAATCCTTGAGCCATTTTGTAGAAACCTTCATTTATCTCTATCCTTTCTGCGCAAATTGTGATAGGAAACGAACATCATTTAAATAAAACTCGCGGATATCATCAACCCCATATTTTAACATTGCAAAACGATCTGGGCCTAATCCAAAAGCAAAACCACCGTAGACTTCTGCATCAATTCCTGCCATTGTTAAAACATTCGGATGAACCATCCCTGCTCCTAAAACTTCAATCCAACCAGTTTGCTTACAGACAGTACAACCCTTGCCCCCACACTTAAAGCAAGAAACATCTACCTCAACTGAGGGCTCAGTAAACGGAAAATAACTAGGCCGCAATCTAATTTCACGCTCATCCCCAAAGATAGTTCGTGCGATACTCTGCAAAGTTCCCTTCAAGTCGCCCATCGTAATATGTCGATCAATGACAAGACCCTCGACTTGGTGAAATTGGTGAGAATGTGTCGCGTCGTCAGTATCACGCCTATACACTTTACCGGGTGAAATCATTTTCAATGGGCCTTTAGCAAAATCATGCTTTTCCATGGTACGAGCTTGTACTGGAGAAGTTTGTGTACGCATCAAAATTTGTTCGGTAATATAAAAAGTGTCTTGCATATCACGTGCAGGATGATCCTTTGGTAAGTTCATCATTTCGAAGTTATAATGATCTTCCTCAATTTCAGGTCCATCCACCACTTGATAACCCATTCCAAGAAAAAGCTTCTCAAGCTGATCAATAACCTGCATTATAATGTGCGGCTGTCCCGCCTTGACTGGAACACCGGGTAAAGTAACATCAATTTTTTCTTTCTCAAGCTTTCTGGCAATTTTACTTATTTCTAATTTCTCACGGCGTTGCGTAATTGCTGCTGTCAATTCATCACGCACCTTATTTGCGAGACTACCCACAACAGGCCTTTCTTCTTTTGAAAGATCTTTCATTCCGCGCAACACTTCTGTGATGGGACCCTTCTTACCTAACAAATTAACCCGAATCTCATTAATCTTCTTTAAATCTTCAACAGTATCAATTTCACTTAAAGCTTTAACTTTTAATTTTGTTAATCTATCTTTTAAGTCCATTTGTTTTTTCCTTTCTTGTTCTTTCATACATAACGGGAACTATCAAGAAACAGTCCAAATCAAAATTTAACTTTTTGCACCGTTTCCCTCTCAAGACAAAAAGACCCCATCCCATCAAAGGGACGAGGTCTCGCGGTACCACCCTTGTTCTAGCTAATATAACGCAAATGTTATTACTACCCAGCACTTTCATGTTAACGCCCATGTAAGCGGCACATCATTCATTATGACTAAATTCCGATGGCAACTAAGGAAATGAAATTCAGATAATCTTATATGGAATAATTTCAGCCAATATATTCCTCTCTGACTATAAAAAAAATCCTACTATTTTCCGTCAATGTCTTTACTCTTTATAGAGTCTATACTCTTACATGTAATCCGTCAAGCCTTACTTGCAATCATCAAGTGTATACCATTTTTTTGCCCAATCATGCAATTCACCCATGACACAGCGAAGATTTTCGCCACGCTCAGTTAAACTATAAACTGGCCTGCAACTATCCTCATATATCACACGTTCAAGCAGTCCTTCTTCTTCCGGTTCTTTCAGGCGTTCAACCAAAACACGATCACTACACTTATCAACCTTGTTGGCAAGATCCCGAAAGCGTTGAGGTCCTTCAGTTAATAAAACATCAATTATTAACCCATTCCATTTTCTTCCCAAAATACCGAAAGTTTTTTCAAATCGTGGGCATTGAACATAGGTTTCAACTACTTTTTGCACTATCTTCACCTCCAAAACTTATCCTAACATATTTATAATTACACGAAAAAAGCCTCACCGTCAAATAAAAAGGCGAAGTTTTTCCAACTTTATTATTTCACAAAACCTAAATGCTTCTTTAAGCGGCTCTCATAACGATTAAATAAAGGCACACTAACTTCAGATGTAGCTTCATATTTATCAACCATCGTTACAATATAGCCTTCAAGATAGCGGGGAGGAGCCACAGTTGCACCCCACATATGCTTGATTATGATATCACGTTCCATTGCGGATAAATCGGTAATCTTCTTTGCATTTCGTACAGCAATTCGTGGATGAATCCATGCATGCGTTCCATTATCAAACTTAGTTGTGCGCCAATCATAATAAAACAAATCATGAAGTAATCCAGCCCTTGCAGTTGAACGAGCATTCAAATGCATTCTCTTCGCAATTCGATAACTATCAAAAGAGACTGCAATCGAATGCTCTAAACGATTTGAAAAATAATGTTGCTTAAAATCAGCTAATCGTTGAACTTCAGGAGTCTCAAGAAGCTCGCCTACATAACTCATATATTCTGAATCATCTTGCCATTCATTCTTTTTCATGCAATACACCTCTTAATAAAGTTATCTCTATCATACCTAAATCAGTATAATTTGCAATTATTAAATATTGAACTTGGAAGTTTATAAACTAATCTTAATAATTAGCTTTTTAAGGTGTACATTAAGATTCCAGCAGCGACTGCCACATTTAAAGATTCTGCCTGCCCAATGATTGGGATATATAAATTATACTTAGTCATTTCCAAATGTTTAGCTTGAACACCGTTACCTTCATTACCCATTATTAACCCAAAATCAGAATACTTGCCAATCTCGTCATAACTTTTGGCATCCTTGTTTAGTTCAGTCCCAAACGTAGGAATTTCCTTCTTTTTCAGTTCAGCAATGAAAGTTATCAAATCAGACTGCAATAATTGCAAATGAAACTGGCTTCCCTGCATTGAACGAACAACTTTTGGCTGATACAAATCGCCAGTTCCATCTCCAAATACAACACCTCTGAAACCTGCTGCATCTGCTGTTCGAATCATAGTTCCAATATTTCCAGGATCTTGAACACTGTCAAGCAACAACCATGCACCAGTTAAATCTGACGGTAGCACATTTTTCGATTCATCAATCATAATAATCGCAAAAACACCTTGTGGACTGGGAGTTTCACTTAAAGCATGGGCAACTTCAGGAGAAATATATGTAATCTCTGCTTTTGTCACATTAAATTCATTGAATTCATCAACATACCGCGAATCTGGTACAATTAAGAAACGCTGAATACTTTCATTAGCTTGCAGTGCTTCTTTAACAAGATGCCAACCATCCAAAATATATTGTTTTTGATTTAAACGTCCTTTTTTAGAAGAAAGCTTTTTCCATTCCTTAACCTGTTTATTCTGGGGTGACTGGATAATTTCCATTAATATCTTCTCCAATTTAATAATTTCTAAACAAGTATAGCATATAACGATCAACTTAAATCATACTAATATATAATGAAACAAAGCATCTAATCGGAACAACATGTGAGTGGGTAAATTAGAAGTTATCATGTGGTGCCCAGAATGCAAGTAACTAACTAAAATTTGTAAGAATTAATTTATATAATACGAGGAGTGTTTATCATGAAATCTATTAAAATAACAGTCCAGGGCAGAGTACAAGGCGTTGGTTTCCGTTATTGTACAAAAATGGTAGCTGATCAATTAAATATAACTGGAATCGTGAAAAATCAAAGTGATGGTTCAGTCTATATTGAAGCACAAGGTAATCCGCAAGCAGTTCACAACTTTGCCAAGAAAATTATCGCGTCACCCAGTCCCAGCGGCCATGTTTCCAATTACACTATTGCTGATAACGAGATAAAAGAATATACGTCATTTGAAGTAACCCTTTAGTTAAGAATTCAATATTTCTTAATAAATTATTATATTGTGAAGTGTAATTGAAAAAGTACTATATATAAAGTATAGTAAATAGCGTAGTTTATTTGAAAGGAACAATACAATGAAAAAAATAAAGCGTCTTACTATGTTACCAGTGTTCGTTGTCGCTTCTTTGATTTTAAGCGGCTGCGTTCAAAGAACTAAAAGCGGTAAACCATATGGCTTAATCTACGATCATTTAGCTATACCCACGCAACACGTTATCAATTGGCTAACAAGTGTAATGGGAGGCAGCTACGGTTGGGCAATAATAGCAATCACCTTTATTGTAAGAATGTGTCTCATGCCCTTGATGCTAAGACAAGCCCGTGGTGCAACAATCCAGCAAGAGAAGATGGCTTCTGTTCGTCCACAAATGGCTGATATTCAAGAACGTCAGAAAAACGCATCCTCAACTGAAGAAAAGACAGCAATTAGCCAAGAAATGATGGCACTGTATCGTGAAAATGGTATTTCCATGACAGGTGGAATTGGTTGTTTGCCATTACTTATTCAAATGCCAATTTTTGCAGCTCTATACGCAGCAATTCAATACTCGCCTGAATTGTCAAAAACTGTTTTCATGGGAATCAATCTAGGAAATCCAAGTATTATCCTTGCTGTTTTAACGGTTATCATCTATGGGATACAGGCTTATCTTTCACTCCTTGGAGTTGCTCCAGAGCAAAAAAAGCAGATGCAGTCAATGCTTTTTATCACACCAATCATGTTAGGCGGAATGACATTTGTCTCACCTGCTGGTTTGGGACTGTATTTCTTTGTTGGTGGAATCTTTGCTTGTTTGCAAACTATTTTGGTAAATGCAATGCGACCAAAAATCCGTGCAGAAATAGAAGCTGAATTAAAGAAAAATCCACCTAAGAAAATAGTAACTCCTGCAACTCCAGTAGTTGAAAAACCTGAGAGTAAAAAGGGAAATAATAATAATGTATCAACTAATAACCGTTCGCGCAATGCGGGAAAACAACATCGAAATAAATAGAATCACAGTTTGTTGGTAAGTAAACAACGGTATAGCTGGATGAAGTTAAGGGAGCTGGGTCAAAAGTTAAATTTTGATGCAGCTCCTTTATTTATTCCGTATAAACGTGTTTCATAAGTCAAAACTCTCCGTCTAACTTCGAATTACTCATAGCAAAGTACTCGCTATGTTCGTAATTTCGAGTTAATACTCAAATTTTCCCGACTTATGGCACACTCCCCTGATTTTATTCCAACCAAATGCATTTCATAAGTTTCTTGACAAAAAAGAGTTACAATTTCATAATAGTTAACTAGTTAACCATTATTATTTAATTTTTTCAAAAAATACCAGTTTTAGCTATTAAGGAGAAAATTCAGATGAATATCGACTTGTTATTCAATCAAATTATCCTGATGTTTGGTTTAATGTTAGTTGGTGTTTTAACTAATAAGTTGAAATTCCTTCATGAACAAACTGCCAATGATCTAACCAATATTTTGCTTTACATTGTATCTCCATGCCTAATTATCAAATCTTTTGAAACTCCTTACTCTGCCAGCCGCGTACATATCTTTTTAATGATTGCACTTGGAACATTCATTTTGTATTTAGTTCAAATTTTTTTGTCCAGTCTCATATTCAAACACGTTAAAGATCGCAATATGCGTCGAATATCAAAATTTAGTAGCGTATATTCCAATGCTGGTTTTATAGGTATTCCACTTGTTAGCTCCTTATTTGGTTCTAGCGGTGTCTTCTACGCTGTGGTTCCTTTGATTTTCTTCAATCTTTTTAATTGGACACATGGCATATCAATGTTTGTCACATCAAAAACCGAACATAGTATTAGCCAAAAATTTCGTAAAGTTCTGTCTAATCCCAATATTATTGCCATTATTTTGGGTCTGAATATTTTTTATTTCTCAATTGAATTACCTGCACTACTTAATCAAATTATTAAGTATATTAGTTCAATTAATACCCCAGTTTCGATGTTTGTAATCGGAAATAGTTTGGCCAATATTAGCCTTAAAAAATGCAAATTAACCCGCCCAATCATTATCTCACTAATTCTTCGTAATATATTCTATCCGTTACTAACGCTTATTATTATGCCTTTGCTTGGGATAAGTGGTCTTGCGTTATCAACAATAATTCTAATGATGGCCTGTCCAGTTGGCGGAATAGTTGTGTTATTTACGCTTCAAATTCACGATAACGTTAGCCCTGCAATTACATTGATGGGGATTTCAACTCTCTTGAGTCTTATCACTATTCCGTTCATTTTTTTTATTAGTAACTTATTTATTTAGCTTGACAAACACATCAAACGGGAAGGAGGATACCTACTTTGGTTCAAATTAATGAAAAAGATCTTGCGCACTCACTCAACCAAGTTTCGCGAAAAATTACTAATTTATTAAATGATCATCTCAAAGAATACGGAATTTATGCTTCACAATATCAATTATTGGTAAATATTAATCGTTACAACAATAGTACATCTAAAGAATTAGCAGCCAAACTCAACGTTAATCCAGCTGCAACTAGTCGTACTTTAAAAAGTATTGAACAACAAGGACTCATCACACGTAAACAAACATCAGATCGCAGAGCTTATCAAATAGCAATAACTAACAAAGGGCATGATCTTCTTTTAAAATTATCTGAGCGCGATACTGCTATATTTCAGAAGTTCTTTGCTCCTTTAACTCCTAACGAGAGGACAGCGTTATTAGAAATACTTACTAAGCTATTTTGATGTAATTAATAGTTACGACCTTTAATTTGTTCTCACACGTTCTTTTCCTTCCGCACACATTTCAAGTAATGGGCAAGTTTCACATTTAGGTGAACGAGCCATGCATTGGTATCGTCCCCAATATATCATCCTAAAATGTGCAACAATCCAAACAGATTCCGGGAGTTTTTTCATCAAGGTCCGCTCAATTTTTAGCACATCAGCGTCTTGTGCAACCATTCTCAGACGCTTAGATACTCTGGTAACATGGGTATCAACAGCAATTGCAGGTATCCCAAAACATTCAGCCAGAACAACGTCCGCAGTTTTTCTCCCAACACCCGGCAACGACATTAATTCCTTGCGCGATTGTGGCACAACTCCAGCGAAATCCGCAACAATTTTTTGCGCACATGCAACCAAGTACTTTGCTTTATTACGATATAGTCCGATTGTTCTAATCATTGCCATCACAACAGTGACATCAGCTTCTGCCAATTCATGCGGTGTCCTATATGTTTCAAAAAGCTTAGGCGTTAACATATTCACGGCTTTATCAGTTGTTTGCGCACTCATGATAACAGCTAATAAAAAATGAAAATCTGTATCCGCAACCAGCGAAGAATGTGCATCAGGAAATGATTCACCCATTATTTCAATTGCCTGCAAACATTCTTCATTAGATAACATTAACTTACTCCTTTTTGTTATTATTTGACCAATGATATAAAGGAATACTTGGTCTGTCTGGATCACTTTTCGTTCTGCCCTGACTCGCCGAGCTATCCTGGGTTTTCATCCTTTTTCTTTGTTGTTCTCGTTGTACATCCTGTGCAGATCGAATATTTTGTCTTTCCCAACTTAACAAAATTCGGTCAATATACTTCAGACTGTATGCCTGATTCAGCACCGCTTCTCTCAATGCCAACAGAATCAATTCAGGTAAATAATTGTCCTTGTGCAGCCATAGATTAACCGTTTCAATCTCAATGGGTGATAACGGCCTACCAAACTCAACTTCAATGCTTTGAAAAACCTTTTCTTGAGTGGACTTAAAATCTTTGTTCACCAGAGACTTTTGTTTTTGTTGTTCCAACATTATTAGTTTTTCGAACAATTTTTTAAATTGATAGATATCATGCTTAATCCCACTTTCATCTTGAATACTAGTTATTTCCATAATGTTCTTTTGGATCAAGCTATGCATTGCTTGATAAACTTCAGCTTCACTTTTTCCCATCCGCTTGGAGATGAGCTCTACTCCTGGGAAAGAATTACCTGCTTGAGTTGCACTCATTATCTGAAATACCAATATTATTTCGGTCTCATTCAAACCAAGCAGCGGATAATTATAAAGAATAAGATTAGAAATAGTTGTCTGTCCTGCTTTAAGATATTCTTCAAATGCTTTATCCATTCATACTCCCCATCCCCACTCTTCATTTTTAAATAAAAAGCCGTCAAGATAATATACATTACCCTAACTGCTTTTAGCTTACTTACTTATGGATAGATTCTGTTCAATAAACGTGGAAATGGAATTGCCTCACGAATATGTTCCTCACCAGTAAGCCATGTAATTGCACGCTCAAGTCCCAAACCAAAACCAGAATGAGGCACACTACCATAGCGACGTAAGTCTAAGTACCATTGGTAATCATCTTTATTTAATCCAGCTTTTTCAATTTGTGTCTCTAAGAACGCTGGATCAGTCGCTCTTTCAGAACCGCCGATAATTTCACCATAGCCCTCAGGTGCCAGTAAGTCAGCACATATCACAACATCTGCGCGTGTCGGATGTGGCTTCATGTAAAAAGGCTTAATTGCTTTAGGATAATTCACAACAAAAACCGGCTTGCTAAAGTGTTCAGCCAAATATGTTTCTTCTGGAGAACCGAAATCCACGCCCCATTCTATGTCAGAGAATTCACCCGATTTTTGCAACATTTCAATCGCTTCATCGTAAGAAATTCTTGGGTATGGGAGTTCAGTATACTTTTTCAAAACAGCAACATCACGTTCCAAAATTCCAAGCTCGTAGGTACAATTATCGATTATGCTTTGAACTAAGAATGCAATGTAACGTTCCTGAATTTCTAGGCTTTCTTCTTGATGCATAAAAGCCATTTCTGGCTCGATCATCCAGAATTCAATTAAATGCCGTCTTGTTTTAGATTTTTCGGCTCTAAATGTCGGACCAAATGAAAATACCTTGCCATAAGCCATGGCACCAGCTTCTTCATAAAGCTGTCCCGACTGAGAAAGATAGGCATCTTTATCGAAATACTTGGTGTGAAAGAGTTCCGTTGTTCCTTCTGGAGCAGAACCCGTCAAGATTGGTGCATCAATCTTGATGAAACCTTCTTTGTTGAAAAACTCATAGGTTGCCCTAATTACCTCGTTGCGAATTTTCATTACTGCAAATTGGCGTTTGGAACGCAACCATAAATGACGATGATCCATTAAAAAGTCGACACCATGTTCCTTAGGCGAGATTGGATAGTTCTCACTTGCCCCAACTTTTTCAATTCCTGATAATTCTATTTCATACCCAAATGGTGAACGCTGATCCTCATGGATAGTCCCTGTCACGTAGAGACTTTCTTCTTGCTTGACTTCTTTAGCAAGAGCAAAAACTTCTTCGCTAACATTATTTTTAACTACCACTCCTTGGAAAAATGCTGTTCCATCACGTAATTGCAAAAAAGCAATTTTTCCGCTTGATCGCTTATTTGTAAGCCAAACTCCAATCTTCACTTCTTCACTAATGTGATTTTTTGCGTCAATAATACTAATTGTCTTCAACAAAAGAATCCTCCTACATACGTTTTTCAATAAATGCTTTTATTCTCTTAACAGCCTCTTCTAAACTCTCTAAATCAGTAGCATAACTCATTCTTATATGGTCAGACATACCAAATGCACTTCCAACAACGACTGCCACATGGGCCTCAGATAACAATGCTGCCACAAATTCAGCAGTAGAGGCAAAACCTGTCAATTTTACAGTTTCCTTAACATTAGGAAACAGGTAAAATGCGCCTTGCGGCTTATTTTCCAAAGTAACTCCGGGTAATGCAGTTAATTCAGGATAAATTTTATTCAGTCTTTCTTCAAAAGCATTCCGCATATCTTCAACTACTTCCTGCGGACCCGTTAATGCCTCAAGCGCAGCATATTGACTGACTGCAGCAAGATTACTTGTCGCATGTCCAATCAATGCGCCCATTTTCTTAATTACTTCAGCCGGAGCAATTGTATAACCAATTCTCCAACCTGTCATTGAGTAAGCCTTGGACAAACCGCTAACCAAAATCGTCTGCTTTCTAATCTCATCACTAAGCTCAATCAGAGATACAAAATGCGCCCCATTATATACCAACTTACCATACATATCATCAGTAATAATCACAATATCATGTGCAACAGCCCAATTGCCAATTGCTTCAAGTTCATCCCGTGTATAAATCAACCCTGATGGATTCTGAGGTGAGTTGATAATCACAATACGTGATCTGTCTGTTCTTGCATTCTCAAGTTCTTCCACAGTTACCTTTAAACCATTTTCTGGTGTAACAAATACAGGTACCCCACCTGCTAATTTCACTTGTTCACCATAGCTCACCCAATATGGTAGAGGTATTAAGACTTCATCACCTTCGTCCAACAACGTTTGAGCCAAAACATATAAAGAAAACTTGCCGCCCACTGTTACAGCAACTTGATTTGGCTCATAATTAACTCCAAAATCAGTCGCAGTCCTTATACAGATTGCTTTTTTTAGCTCATTGATTCCTGTAGCGGAAGTATAAAAATCAGATTTGCCTTCCTTAATTGCCCTAATTGCAGCTGCCTTGATATTCTTTGGTGTATTAAAATCAGGTTCACCAACGCCAAGATTAATAACATCAATTCCCTCAGATTTCATTTGTTTTGCTTTAGCTGATAATTCAAGTGTTGCTGATGGTTGGATTTGCATTACTCTTTTTGAAATTCTCATAAACTATGCCTTCAATCTACTAAATATTTTGAATAGACTTTACCGTGTTGCCATCTTTGTATGCATACAGAATATAGCAAAGGTTGTCCGACTTATTAAGATATGTTACTTCCCAAACAGGTTCATTAGACCAAAGTCCCAAAGCTGTCTTTAAGATTTTCTTAGGTTTTTCTTTTTTTGCCAATGAGACAGCATCTTCTTCAGTAATACCCTTTTTTTGCTGCAATATTTTTGTAGCTCCACCCTTTTTCGCAATAATAACATAAATCTTCTGCTTCTTAGAGTTGGTACCCGCTACAGTGAAGTAAGTCTTTTCTCTGTTGAATAAATAAAAATCTGTTTCTGTTTTCAAAGCAGCATGCTTGCGTGCAAAATTAACTGCATTCTTTTCAGCGGTTTCCTTCGGTGACTGTGCTTGCCACCAAATGATGAATACACCAAAAAGTAAAACCACTATGACAGCAACTGCAAAGAGTTTTTTTGTGCCGCTACGATAATCTTTTGCCCTCTTCATAAGAACCTCGCATATCATTTAATTAAATATATTGTTACCGACGTCCTTATTATTATAACAATAATAAACTTCTTTTTGAAGATAACGTCTCTAATTTTCCCAAAAATCAAACAAATAATTCTGAATTTCGGTTGACTCGATAATTCTTACTGGCATCTCATGTGGAAAAACTTCTCGTAATTTAACACCATATGTTCTCGAGACCACCCGGCTATCCAAAACAATTACGACCCCCTTGTCTTCCTTTGTTCTAATCAATCGACCAAGTCCCTGTTTCAAACGAAACATTGCTTCTGGCAACGCAATTGTCTTAAACGAATCTTGCCCTTGGCTTTGTGCCAAGCGATACTTCGCACGATTGACCAAAGTATCTGGTGGCTGAAATGGCAGCCGTGTGATAACCAAAAGCTCCAACCGATCCTTAGGCAGATCAATGCCTTCCCAAAAAGTTCCTGATCCAAGTAAAACAGCATTGTCACCCAATTCAAACATCTTAATTATTTTTTCATTACTACCTGTAATTCCTTGAGCGATAATCAGTCTCTCGTCAGAAACCTCAGCTTGCCGTAAATAATCATAGATTTTAGAAATCATCTCAAGCGAATTGAATAAGATCATTGTCTGCTTATTATTATTGCTTAGAATATCCTCTATGACCCTGCCTAAATAGGCTACATAACCTTCAGTATCAGCGACGATATCAGGTGCATCAGCAATTAATAGTCCTAATGCTTGGTTTCGATAGTCAAAACTACCATTGAGTTTTAATACCTTCGTTTCCTTAGCCAAGTCAAGTTGATTTTTCATGTAATCTGAACCCTCCGGTAAAACTAGCGCGGCTCCGACAAAAAGTGTGTGTTCAAACTTCGAGTAAATAAAAGGCGAAAGATAATTATTTGTCTTAAAAAGTCCGAAACTAAGCCGTAAATGACCATTGATTTGCTTCGTTGGAATTTGGAGACTAATGACAGTTTCTTCAGCAATCTGATCAAGTTCATCGAGCTCGAATCGATGCCAGTTTTCCAATACCTTCAAAAGCTCAAGACCACCGTCAATAAAATCCAGTATAAATGTTCGCGTATTTCCATCCAATCTTTCTTGACTTTTAAATTCAATAAATTTTGTTTTCAACCGCAAGAGCTGTATCTGGAATTCTGCTTTAGCCTTAGCGATTTTTTGATAATCTACAAGATGTTCCTTTACAAAACCTTGAAATTTACTTGTCTTCACAGCAACTTCATTGAAAGCTGCTTCCTTATTTTCTTTTTCTTCTTTTCGCAGGAATCTTTGCTTGAGCAATTCCCGCAGTATAGGTACTCTCTTATCAATTACTCTAATTTGTGCTGCAATTTTTTTTGCTTCTGACGATGACAGAAAATATTGCTGTTCTAATTCTTTAAACGAAAAAGATCTTTGCGAGCCAATTTTAACTAAAAGTGTATCAGAAATAATTTTAATCAAATCAAAATCAATAACTGCTCGATTGCTCTTCAATGCAATGCTTCCAAAATGCTGTGCCTCATCAATAATCAATGATTTTTTTTTAAAGCCCCCGAGCCCCTCAGCATGATTCAACAGATAAGAATGATTTGTAATTATCAAATCAGCTGTCGCTTGTCTTAACTGCTGCTGCAACACAAAATCGTGTGTATAATAACTGCTGCTGCTCTCAATACTTAACGGTCCTTTATGCCTGATGTCATCGAAAAGCGGATCCTGCATTTTTGTCAGATGAAGTTCACTCAAATCACCAGTCTTAGTCATTGTTAACCAAACAACTATTCGAAGTTGCAATAGCCGTGATGGTTTACTCTGCGGTTTGCTAAGAGACGAAACAAATTTCTGCAAGTCTATGTAATTATGGCTCCCCTTTAAAACAGCTACCGTAAAATTAAAGGGCATTATTTGTCTAAGAAGCGGAACTGTCTGCTCTAATAACTGCATTTGTAAAGTCGTGGTGGCTGTTGACACGACACTTGGATGTCCCTTGACAGCAGCATATAATGCAGGTATTAAATATCCTAGTGTCTTACCTAACCCAGTTGGCGCCTCAATCATCAGCTGCTTTTCTTCTTGCTGTATTAATAAATGATATGCTTCATCCATCATTTCTGATTGTGTTGGACGCCACTCTAAGAATTTACCAAATAACTTTTCTTTTTGTTCGCGCGTCTGTGGATAATCATGCTCCCTTGTCTTCTCAATCGTCAGCACTTCCGCTCTCAATACTAGTTCACCAACAGCTTCAAGATAATTTGGTAGACGTTCTGTCCTTGACCGCTGCTTTTTAAGAGTATCAGCAAAACAATCTCCTGTTTGGAAAAGAAGGTTTTCACGAAAACGATTGATTATTTTCAAAACCTGAACTGGTAGATTGTTAACCGCCCTTAACAGCAACAAGAAAAGCTTTGCTGTAACAAACGCATCACTGTCAGCATGATGTGGATGTTCATGTCTGATAGCAAAATACTCGCCAAGATATGTCAGGCGATAGCTTGGTAATGTTGGTAAAATAATTTGACTTAGCTGCACAGTATCGATTCCTTGAATACTCAGTTCTGGGTAGCCACAGCGTAAAAATTCTTCATTCAAAAAACGATAATCAAAATTAATGTTATGAGCAACAAATACCGTATCTTGCAACAAAGAATAAATTGTTCCTACTATGTCTTCAAAAAAAGGAGCTTTTCTGACATTTTTATCACTAATACCTGTTAGTTTTTGAACTTCAATAGGAATTGGTATTCCTGGATTAATCATTGTATTAAATGTGTTAACTATCTTTTGATTATTTATAAAAACACAACTGAATTGCAGCATCCGATTACTGCCATCCATACTCGTGCCTGTTGTCTCAATATCAACAACTGCATATGTGGTTGTCGAGCGCATTATAGTCCACCGACTTTCTAGCTTAATCTATTCGCAATTTTAGCACAAAAACAGATTTTTTACGTACTTTAGAGAAATTTATCTTGCAAAATACTTCAATAGTAATTAAAATTTTCCTTAATTGTGCTTTTAATTACAGATATTTGTTATATTAATGATAAATATGTATAATCTATTTGCTTATACAACTTTTGTACTTACTGCGTTACAGATAATCTATCGCAAGAAAGGAAGCGGCATTTTGACTATGTTTCATGCCCATTTTAGTGAAGGCGTAAGCCACGCTAAAATAATTCTAATTGGTGAACACTCCGTTGTTTACGGAAAACCAGCAATTGCATTACCATTGTCTGAGGTTAAAACAACTGTCACAATAGAGCAGACCTATAATCTGCCTTCTTCAATAAAAAGCCGGTATTTTGATGGACCCTTGGCATCAATGCCTAAAGCAATGAAAGGATTGAAGCACCTAATATTATTGATTTTAAGAAAAAACAATAAACAGGATCTTTCATTTGTAATGACAATAAAAAGTGATTTACCTGCTGAACGCGGTATGGGTTCTTCTGCCGCAACAGCAATTGCAGTTACCAGAGCATTATATAATTTTCTTGAATTAGAACTTACACATGCAGACTTGTTGGCTCTTGCCAATGTTTCTGAAATTGATATGCATGGTAATCCAAGCGGCTTAGATGCCGCTACATCAGCCAGCAACCAACCTGTCTGGATGATTAAAAAAAAGGAATTAAAAAAGATTCCGATTCATCTTGATGGCTGTCTATTAATTTGTGATAGCGGCATTAAAGGTAGAACTGGCGAAGCTATTGCCGGTGTTCGCAGACTGCTGCAAAAGAGGCCTTTTGAAACAACTGCTTTGTTGAACAAACTTGAAAAACTCACATATGCTGCAAAAAAACAGCTCAATAATAATGATATTGCTGGACTTGGAGATACTTTTAATCATGCACAAGAGCAACTCAGAAAGCTTGGTGTTAGTAACGAGAAACTAGATAGGTTAATCAACCTCAGTAACCAACTTGGTTCACTTGGCAGCAAATTAACTGGGGGTGGTCGTGGCGGATGTTTCATTTGCTTGATGCCATCCAAAGAAGCAGCGCGAAAAGCCGAAGTTATTTTAAAACGCAAAGGCGCTGCACAAACCTGGATTCAGCCCCTAGGAATTACCGCAACGGAGGAAGTTAATTAATGAATGCGACAACTTACACAGCTCGTGCACACACTAATATTGCCTTGATTAAGTATTGGGGAAAAAAGAATGAAGAGCTAATTCTGCCAATGAATAGCAGTCTCTCATTAACACTGGATCGATTCTATACCGAAACAAGTGTTACATTTGATGAGCGACTTAAAGAAGATTTGTTTTTGCTTGATAATTCTAAGAAAAATCGTATCAAAGTTAGCAAATTTCTTGATATTGTCCGCCAAAAGGCCGCAATCAGTATTAAGGCAAAAGTTGTTTCACAAAACCATGTACCTTCTACGGCAGGATTAGCATCCTCAGCCTCGGCTTATGCAGCTCTGGCACTGGCCGCGAGCAAAGCAGCAGGCTTGGACTTAAATAAAAAAGAACTCTCACGCTTAGCAAGACGAGGTTCTGGTTCAGCTTGCAGATCCATTTATGGCGGCTTGGTCGAGTGGCAAGAAGGAAATGATGACCAAACTTCATTTGCGTATCCAATCAAAATACCCACTGATTTCGAGGTTACAATGGTGGCTCTTGTAATCAGCACAGACTACAAGAAAATTTCTAGCAGAGCTGGAATGAAGCGTGTCGTTGAAACATCACCTTATTATTCAGCTTGGATTCAAAATACTGCTGAGGATCTTAATAATATCAAACAGGCCATATTAGAAAGAGACTTCGAAACTTTTGGAGAGATTTCTGAAGAGAATGCAATGAAGATGCATGCCCTGAATATGAGCGCTCATCCTCATTTTAGTTATTTTGAACCCGATACAATCAAAGCCATGCAAATTGTGGAAAAGTTGCGTTCACAAGGTATATCCTGTTATTATACTCTAGATGCTGGACCAAATTTAAAAGTCATCTGTCTGAAAAAAGATGTTCAAGTAATTACAGACTTTCTTTCGGATAGTTTTGGTCAAGAAAAGGTATTTGTGGCTGGACCTGGACCTGCCGCACACCTAATTTAACTTATTTGTCGAAGGGACATGATTTTTTGATAACCGTTAAAGCTCCTGGAAAGCTTTATATTGCAGGTGAATATGCTGTCGTTGAAACTGGATTCCCTGCTATATTAGTCGCACTTAATCAATTCGTGACTGTCACAGTCGAAGAAAGTGATGACTATGGAACGATCAATTCTCAGCAATACAAAGAGACACCACTGTATTGGAAGCGCGAGGGCGACAATATGATATTTGATAATCGTGATAATCCATTACATTACATTTTATCTGCCATTCGCCTAACAGAATCATATGCTCAATCTTTAAATAAGACTATGAAATGCTATCATTTACGGATTGATAGTGATCTTGACAGCCCTGATGGAAAAAAGTATGGTCTGGGAAGTTCAGCAGCAGTTACTGTAGCGACCGTCAAAGCGCTCTGCCGCTTTTATGATTTGCCAATTGCAAATAACATTCTCTTTAAATTATCTGCCATTGCACACCTTGATATTCAAGGGAACGGATCCTTAGGCGATATTGCTGCCAGTGTATACGGTGGCTGGATTGCATATCGTTCTTTTGACCGTGAATGGCTTAAAAGCGCAAGAAATACTTTTAATTTAAAAAAACTCCTTTCAATTGAGTGGCCGCAGCTGAGTGTTGAATTGTTAACACCACCTACGGACCTAGAACTATTGATTGGTTGGACAGGCTCGCCAGCTTCAACGTCACATTTGGTAGATGCAGTTGGACTAAAGAAAGCTGAAAAACGTTTATCCTACCAAGATTTTTTGAACTCAAGCAAGCAATGTCTGTTAAACATGATTGAAGGCTTTCACAATCATAGTATTGAAGTGATTCAGAAAGAAATTCGTAAAAATCGGGAATTACTGCAGGAACTTGGTCGACTCAGCAACGTTGAGATTGAGACACCTCTTCTTCACCTACTATGCGAAACTGCTGAAAAAGCTAAAGGTGCGGCAAAAACATCTGGTGCTGGCGGCGGTGATTGCGGAATTGTTGTAATAAATAAAAAATATGAAACACAGTTATTAACTGATAGCTGGAAAAAAATCGGCATTAATCCGCTAAAACTTCATGTTCACCAAATCAGTGACTAGTTTCTAAAAGGAGGAGTATTTTGGATCAAAGACACGCACATCGTAAAGACGAACATGTCTTTATTGCAGAAAAGCAGTTCAGCACTCAAAGTAATAATGGGCTTGATCAGATTCGGATACTCCCCAACAACTTGCCGGAAATAGCAGTAGAAGAGGTCGATTATTCTACTAGCATTGCTGGTAAGTTGTCCGCTGTGCCCTTTTTTATTAATGCGATGTCAGGTGGAAGCCCCTCAACAAGGAAGTTAAATAAAAAATTAGCTTTAGCAGCGAATGAAACAGGAATTGCAATGGCAACAGGATCCCAAAGTATTGCGGTTAAGTTTCCAGATGCAAGCACTAGTTTTCAAGTTGTCAGAGAATCAATGCCTAATGGATTTGTAATAGGCAATTTGGGTGCAGGAAATAATTTGCACGCTGCAAAAGAGGCAATTAAGATGATTTCTGCTGACGCATTGGAAATACATCTCAATGCTGTCCAAGAAATCATTATGCCTGAAGGTGAACGTAGTTTTTATTGGCAGGATCAGATTGCTGAAATTGCAGCTGAACTTGAAATACCTGTAATCGTAAAGGAAGTCGGTTTTGGAATTTCCCCTGCTACCTTAGAAGAATTAAAAAAGATAAATATCAAATATGTGGACCTTTCTGGTCGTGGTGGTACAAATTTTGCACGAATTGAAAATCAGCGGCTGCATAGCGAGAATTTTAATTGTCTAGACGATTTTGGAATGAATATCGCTGAATGCTTAATTGCAAGCCGACCATTTGAAAATGATTTTTCTTTTACAGCTTCTGGTGGTATTCGGGATGCTCTAGACATTGTCAAATGTCTTTGCCTTGGTGCAGATAATGTTGGAATCTCTGGATTATTTCTGCACACTCTACTAAAAGAGGATATTGCTGGTTTAATCAAGCAAATTGAAAGTCTAAAACACCAGGTCAAAGCTATTATGACTATTTTAGGCTGTCATAATGTCGATGAACTTCGTAAAGTTTCATTAATACTTTCTGATAGACTGCTAAACTTTAAAAATCAATTAATATAAATATAGAGAGTGTGACATAAGTCTGGAAAATTTGAGTACCAACTCGAATTATAAGTAATTCGAAGTTAGACAACGGATTTTGACTTATGAAACACATTTATTCGTAATAATATAGGGTCTGGTTCAAAATTTAACTTTTGAACCAGACCCTATATTATTGTATGTCTTCATCAAATTGTGAAGCGTAAACCCTTTGGAAAAAAGTTCTTCAAAGTCCCATTAACAGACTTAGCAAAACCAAATACTTTTCCGTTGCAACGTAGAGCATACCAGCCATTTGGAGGCAATTTGCCTACCAATGTGATTATATTTCCGGATACATAGTTCTCCCATTCAGCAATTGTCACATCAATAATTTGTTGTACATTTGTGCTTTTAATTGCCAAGGCAAGTCCATATGCTGGTTCAAATCTTTTTTTCTTAAAAATTCCAACCTGAAAACCGGGTTTGATAAATTTCAAATCTTGAATATTGGGCCAGTTACTTGGATAGTAGAAAAGCTGATCTCCCCAACATCTAAGATCATCAAGAATAAAGAGTTGCTGCCTGAAGACTTTGCTTTCAAAATCTTTCCACAACTTTTCTTCTTCCTTACTAAGATTTCTGAATACTGAATTTGTTTTTTTCTTTTTCTTTTTTTCCTTGATATTACTGCAAACATTAGTTGTTTCTCTTTTGTCTTGAAGCTTGGCTATAAAATGCCCCTCGCCTCTAAAATGATGCGGGAATAGCCTGACTGCCTTTTCCACCTCTTTATTATTGCCAGCAAGCCTTGAGAATCCCGAATCCATTCCTTCGTACTTCTGCACAGGAACTAATGCTAACTCATAATTTTCCACGAGCCATTCGATAATCTGTTCATCTTCTTCAGGCGCAAAAGTGCAGGTTGAGTAAATTAGCTGACCTCCTGGCTTCAACATCTTCATTGCTTCAGTCAAAATCTCTTTTTGTCTAACGGCACATTCTGCTGGATAATCTTTATGCCAATATTTAATTGCAGCGGGATCTTTTCTAAACATTCCTTCACCTGAACATGGTGCATCAACAAAAATCTTATCAAAATAATTCGTTATTTTTCGTGCCATTCCTTGCGGACTCTCATTTAGAATCACAACATTTGTCGGCCCAACACGCTCAATATTTTCAGCAAGGATGCCTGCCCTCTTTCGATTAATCTCATTTGAAACAAGCAAACCCTTACCAGCTAATTTTGCTGCAATCTGAGTTGATTTACCACCTGGTGCTGCACATAAATCCAAAATAATCTCACCTGGTTTAACATTCCCGACCTCTGCAACATACATAGCACTCGGCTCTTGGCTATAAACATATCCTGTCTGATGCTCCAGTGACTTGCCGCTAACACTTCCATAAAACCCGGTTGGTGCATAAGATACTGGATAATCAAGCGGATAACCAATGTTTTCATAATCTTCCTTTAACGGATTGACACGAAATGCTTTAACTGCCTCAGTTTGTAACCCTGCAAAAAAAGAAGGTGCATCATCGCCTAAAAGATTAGTATACTTTTTTTTAAAATCCGCTGGAAACTTCATTAAATCATAACTCCTATTCAGACCTTTTTAATCTTTTTCTTAAAACCAAAATATAGATAATATTTGCTAAAATAACTCCACTTATATTATAAATCAGTAGCGGTATATAATTAGTTAAATCAGTAATAAGCATTCCACCCATTACTCCAAAAATTGTTCCTAGACCTGATAAAAGAGCATAGAACTCCCACTCTTCAAACAATAGCTGCCGAGATTCTTTCCCTTGACCTAAAAGACTGCGCTGACGTTTCCCATTGCTGATTATCCAAATAATTGTTCCAAACACGAATAATATAAACAATGCAGCTAGTATTAACAACTCTTGAAAATGGTCTAATATCCATGAATCTTGATTAATAAAGAAATGTTTCTGAGCCAAATGTTCGACCGCTTTAGCATCTAATACTGATTTCAATACATTTCTATTCAATGCCTTTTTCCCATCAATTATTATCCGGTAGTTATTAGCAGTTAATTGTTTACTCTTTTCAATACTTGGTGCAATAAAAATCTGTTTATCTAATTGTGATGAATACTTATCACCCATCACACCTAATACCGGCACGTACTTATTGCTGATTTTTAAATACTCTTGGTCTTTTGGTTCGTATAGCTTCTTCTCATAATTCTTTCCAACAACCGCTACTTCAACTTCAGAATCGAAAGTTCCAGTCCCAAAAAAGCTACCATTAATCATTGGTGGAACACCAAAAGTTCCAGTCCCAAAAAAATAAGTCAAGTGCTTATTTTTCTTGTCTTGGAAATGAATTTGTACATTTTTGATATTTTTATTTTTTTCAATTGCCTGTGTAACATCCCAAATTGTTTCTTTTTTGCTCAAAGTAACATGGTATGCAGCCGCAGACAAGTTATGATTATCCAATTGAATTATTAAACTTCTTTGCTGAATCTTTACAAAAAGAAATACGCTTGCAAGCGCAAGCACAGCAGTATATAAAAGTAAGAACAGTCTTTTAGTTAACAATTATTTTGTCTCCCAGCCTTTTAATGAATCCCCAAAGCCATCCTGGCATATCTTGTCATCTTGTCAATTGTCCATGCTGGCTCCCATACAAAATCAATATTTACTTGATTGACTTCAGCAATTGGCTGGAGTTCACGCTCAATCATTTCAGCCAAGACATCGGTTAATGGGCAGCCCATTGTTGTAAGCGTCATTTTTATTTCACATGAACCAGCTGCATCGAGGTCTATTTCGTAAATTAAACCCAAGTTTACAATATCAATTCCCAACTCAGGATCAATCACATTTTCTAACTTTTCAATAATTTCATCTTTTACATCTTCAACACTTCTACTAGTCATGCTGGATCCCCCCATTTTAGGTTTAATTAAAATATTCGGAAAACTTTTCCGCCATTTCTATGGTTGTTGCCTGAGAAACCTTATGTCCGCCGCCTTGAGTAGTGGAAAAGCTGACATTTTCTGCGTACGAATGGTCTTTTATCTTATCGTAAAATTCCTTAGTTGGTTTATAAGGAACCATTCGATCCCCAGTTGCATGCCAGAAATGCACTGGTCTTCCAGCAATTTTTTGTGGCTTCGTAGATAAATCGATAATTGATAATTGCTCTAACTCTTTTTCAATATATACCGGGTCAACATCTTGAACTCCTGGAATTTTACCTAACAGAATTCTAGCAAATTCTACAGGGCGAGGTGAACCCATCAAGCATACCGCAGCGGTTATTTCTGAATAGATACTCAAGAGAGCACACGTAGTTATCCCACCCATTGATAAGCCGCTCACACCTATTTTATCATCTTTGATACCAAATTCTTTTTTATAAAAATTAATCAGAGTTGGAAATTCTTTAACCGAATTTGCAATTATTTGCCAGAATTGTAACTGATGATCTTCGGCAGGACCATCAACTTCACGTTCACCATGATACATTGCGTCTGGCAAAACAACACGAAAGCCCTTCTTTGCAATTTCATATCCCTGCGTCAAGACCCGCTCCTTGCAACCAGTCCAACCATGATAGAAAATTACTAGCGGTAGACTATCCTCTTTTCTGTCAGCTAAAACAACCTCCAGAACAGGGATGTTTTTGATGCTTTTTGGTTCAACAATCATCATTGTGCTATCGCCTCCATATAATTATGTACCAATTATACACCGTTAGTTATGTCAAACTCTAGTAAAATTAGTGTTTTTATGGTATCTTAAATTCTACGAGTTTTCATGAATGAGGTGTTAATTTGGAACAAAAATTAATTGCATTAGATTTAGACGGAACAACGCTGAATGCAAATTCACTTATTAGTTCAAAAACTATTAGTGTTCTGCAAAAAGCGAGTAAGGCTGGGCACATTGTCTCAATTGTAACTGGTCGCCCATATCGTATCTCAAAAAACTACTATGACGAGCTGCAAATAAAGACGCCTATGATTAACTTCAATGGTGCACTTGGTCATATTCCTTACAGAAATTGGGGTAAAGAATATCAAGATACTTTTTCACGCGAGATTGCTTTTGATTTATTAAAAAATAAAGAAAACTTGGGAATCAAATTAATCGCGGCTGAAGCAAAAACAATGATGCTTGCAGATAGTGTTAATCCTGTAACTGATGGCTTTTTTCCCACCTCTCTAAGCACACAACAGCTTCTAAACGAAGATAACCTGGCAACTGATCCAGCTTCGATTACACTTTTGATTGAGGAAAATGCCAAAGACAAAATAGTTTCTGAATTAAAGAAAAACTACGGTGATTATATTGAAGTTGGCGTATGGGGTGGAGCAAACCCAATTCTGGAACTAGCTCCTAAAGGAATCACTAAAGAAAAGGGCGTTCGCCTTCTAGCTAGCAACTATCACATTGACCGCAAAAATATTGTTGCATTTGGTGATGAACACAACGATTATGAGATGATTGATTATGCTGGTTGGGGTGTTGTTATGAAGAATGGGACAGATGCGCTTAAGCAAATCAGTAATGATGTGACCGAACTTGATAACACACAAGATGGTTTGGCCAATTATCTTGAGAAATATCTAGGCTTGGCTGAATGACCAATTCAAAATTGGATAGCATCATCAATGGGACCGAGACAAAATTTTATTTTTTGCCCCGATCCCATTTTTTAGCTTTTACAGCTGGTAGACCGCCACTTCTTAAATTTAATACTTAAAATTAAATTTTTAAATCATTGCTCAAAAGATGATTATATAATTCGTGCATCACAAAGATAATTGCTGCTATTAAGAAAAACGAAAACATAAAAATACAATAAACCGGAAGTTCTCCCAGTGTTTGGAAAACTGTTCCAAAAATACTATTATAGTTTATTACTGTATTACTGATTGCCAAATCACTAAAACTTGCTATTAGAAGTAACCCAACTCAAACAATTGTTGAAACCAAGAATAACTTTTTCTTAGCACTATACTCCATCCCCTCATCTCCTTCAACTTGAAGTCTACAACAAGATTATACAGATCCTGTCATACTTTGTTGTCTTCTATATAAAATATTAAATTACAGCATTTTCAATATATAAATTAAAAAAGCTCTAAAATAATTGATGAAAATCAACTAATTTCAGAACTTTTTTAATTAGGGTTGAAACAAAAGTTAGATTCAGAAAATTAAAGTCCTAAGTCATAATTCAATAGATCTTCGTAAGTCTCGCGTCTGATAATCAGCTTATCCTCACCGTTTTCACAAAAAACAACGGCTGGTCGAGGATTACGATTATAGTTGCTTGCCATGGTATATCCATATGCTCCTGTTGATGGAACTGCCAAGATATCACCCGGATGTGTAATTGGCAGCAATGCATCTTTTACCAAAATATCACCAGACTCACAATATTTTCCTACTACGGTAACAATTTGCTCTTTCAATGCATGGGGCTTATTAGCCAGAATCGCAGCATACTTTGCCTGATAAAGCGCGGGTCTAATATTATCTCCCATTCCCCCATCAACCGAAACAAAGTGACAGACTCCTTCTACGTCTTTGCGTGACCCTACTGTATATAGAGTAGATCCTGCTTCAGCAGCCAGTGAGCGACCAGGTTCAATCCAAATTTCTGGAAATTCGAGATTGGCTTCAGTTATTTTTTTCTTAACCTCTGTAATAATTTGTTCTACAAAATTTTCAGCAGAAGATGGTTGATCACTATCAACGTAGCGTGCACCAAAACCTCCACCAAGATTCAGCAACTTGGCAGAAAATCCAAATTCTTCGTTCCATTGCTTCAGCAGAGAAACCATTTTATCGACTGCCATTACAAAACCCTTGACCGCAAATATTTGGGAACCGATGTGACAATGTACTCCGAGGACATTCATTCTAGGATTATCAAGCAATTCTTTTAGTGCTTTCTTCGCTTGACCACTGTGTACATCAAAACCAAACTTTGAATTTTCTTGACCAGTTGAAATATATTTATGTGTCTCAGCCTCAATACCTGGTGCAACACGAACTACTACAGAAATTGTCGTGTCTTTCTCTTTTAAAATTTTGTCCAAATATGCGATTTCTTGGAAATTATCAACTACAATACAACCAATCTGGGCATCAACTGCCATCGCCAGTTCGATCGGTAATTTATTGTTTCCGTGGAATTCAATTCTTTCAGCTGGCATCCCGCCCTTTAACGCAGCAACTAACTCTCCTCCAGAAACCACATCACATCCTAACCCCTCACCTGCAACTAATTGGTACATGGCAACAGCAGAAAAAGCCTTACTTGCATAGGTCACTCGATAAGGAACAGCAGCAGCAGTAAAAGCCTGTTTGAAGTGACTTATCTGACTTTTCATTTTTGAAACATCATACGCTATCAAGGGTGAACCATATTTAGATACAAGTTTTAAAGTATCGACCCCACCAATTGTTAAATGTCCTGCTTCATTCGTTGTTACTTCATCTGATAAACTTGTCAACTTCAAACATCCTCTCTTTTCAAAAATTCTAATTAAATAAAAAAGCCGGGAATACTGTCCCAGCCATCTCGCACACGTCTAATTATTCATCACTCTTGAGAATTCCGCCTACACTATAGCGGTTTTTTTTCATCTCACTAAGAATAACGTGGACATGTTCAGCTGGTGCTCCAGTGTTCTTGCTAACAGCTTTAGTGACATCTTCCACGAGGTGTTTAAGTTGATCTTGTGTGCGTCCTTCAATTAAATCAATATGTACAATCGGCATCCTTTTTCCCCTTTTCACTAAAACATTAATGTTAGTTATATTAAAGCAGAAATAATATTAGAAAGCAATTAAAATTCCTAAAAATGCTATTTAAAAAAAGATTCTTTCTCTTTTTACTAATTATCCAACTTGTTCTTGATTTTAACCTGCTGCTCTTTATCTGCAAATTTTTCGCATTAACAAAGTTTGTAGACATCACAGAATCCACTTATGCTACAATTTGCTTTAATTTATATAATTCAGACCGAATTAAGAAAGTCATTATGGTAATAACTTTTTTTACAACAAAGAACAATGCTATGCTAGAATTATTTTAACGAAATAATTTAGAAAAAGAAAGAAGAATTAATTTGGCATTTAAAGAACAAAGTTTTTCAGCTTGCACAAGTATTCTTGTAGGAAAAAAAGCAAGTATTGATGGTTCAATCATGATTGCTCGAAACGAAGATGCAAAGACTGCTTGGCCAAAACATTTTAAAGTATATCCTCATGGTGATCACGCCAAACAGAAGCTTTTTGTTTCACCAGACAATGGGTTCACAATGGAATTACCCCAAACTAGTGGACGCTACACTGCCACACCCGAATGGACAGATAAGTATGGGATCTTTGCCGAAGACGGCTTTAATGAGTATGGTGTCGCAATGAGTGCTACTGAAAGTGCATATGCCAACGAACGAGTTCTCGGAGCTGATCCACTGGTTTCTGAAGGAATTGGCGAAGAAGCAATGATCACAGTAACACTGCCATATATACATTCTGCACGTGAGGGTGTCCAGTATCTCGGCAGAATTGTTGAGGAAAAAGGGGCAAGTGAATCAAACGGTATTTTATTTGCTGATCAAGCAGAATCTTGGTATATGGAGATCGCAACAGGTCATCATTGGGTGGCACAACGGATTCCTGCTGATTCCTATGCTGTCGTTGCCAATCAGCTAGCAATTCAAGAAATCGACTTTACAGATAAGAATAATTTCTTATTCTCAACTGGTATTGTTGCTTTTGTTTCGCTAAATAAACTAAATATTGCCACAGACTCTTTTAATTTCCGTAAAATTTTTGGAACGCAAGATTTGAGTGATGCAATCTATAGCACCCCACGTGTGTGGTATGGTCAAAAATACTTGAATCCTGAAATTATCCAAGATCCAATGAGTCAAGAACTTCCTTTCATTCGTAAAGCAAGTCATCTCATCAGCCGTGAAGATATTGAATTCATTCTTAGTTCACATTTCCAAGGAACAGACTTTGATCCAATTGGACAAGGTCCTGTGGAATTAAAACACAAATTTCGTCCAATTAGTCTAGCAAAAACACAAGAATCACATATTCTCCAAATTCGTCCTGGATTCCCCACTGAACTTGCAGGAATCCAATGGCTTGCCATGGGTGTCACTGCTCAAAGTATTTTTGTTCCTTTCTATGCAGCCATCAGTGATACTCCAGAATCCTATAAAAAAGGAGATGCCACTTACAGTACAGACTCAGCTTATTGGAAATACAAATTACTTGGTATTTTGGTCGACAGTAACTATTTAGAATTTGGTTCAAAGTTAAAGGCACTGCAAAAGGACGTTAGGATTGAGCTAAATAAACGGATTCGTGAAACTGATAAACATGTTCAAAGTGGTCTAACTTCAAAAGATAAAATTATATTTATTACAAAAAGTTCAAATGAAAATGCTCTTTACGCAATCAAAAAAGTGGAAGAATTAACTGCTCAACTGATTACCGAAGCAACTGCCTTCTCACCACTTGATTTTAAAACCGATGCTAATTTATGATAAAAAGTAGAGTATCCCATCTGACAAAAAGTTTCGAGTACTACTCAGAATTACGAACAAAGTATTACTATGGGTAATTCGAAATTAGACGAATAAGTTTGCCTTGTAGAACACATTTATCTGAAACCAACAAAAAAACCAGATCAAAAGTTAAATTTTGATCTAGCTCCTACTTTACTCAGATTAAGGAATTATTAGCCTAAATTAGACTCCAACTTCAAAGCGCTCGACGTTGACAGCTGCCGTTAACTCACCAGAATTGGCACCTTTAAGACGTAACATTTGGGTCTTCTCATTTAGCTCTAAGGTCATATTTTCGTCCATGTACATCTTACTATAGCCCTTAATAGCAAATGAACCCATATCAGTATCAAGATTTTCATCATAATCATGCGAATCAACAGCTGGGTCAACTAAAAGTACGCGAAAAACGGATGCTAAAGTACAGGTGCCAACACGTGAAAAGGCTCCCACACCATCATCAAAGTCCAATAAAACTTTGACATCCGTGTCGCCTATCTTGCTTTGTAATTTTGTTTGTGCTTCCGGAGTGATTTTCAAATACATTTTTAATTCCTCCATTCATTTTTATTGTGCCTCAACTATATTGTACGCGTTATATTAAAAGACTCAAAATATCTGCTTCTAAAAAGTTAGTATTACTAAAGGAGATTTTAACATGACACATAATTCAGAATTGATTTTCGAAAATGTTCAGCTTGATGTTCGTGAAATTGTTCTTAAAGAACGGGTCTTTATCACACATTATAGTGAAAATAACATCCAAGCTCTGAAAACAGCCGATAAAAATATCAGATTCTACTTATCACAAGAACTTTACACGTTAATTCAAAAGTTAATCCGTTTTGGTTTCATTGCTAAGCTGCAAAACCAGCCTAAAATAATTCCAGCACAGTACACGCAAAAAATTGCTGGACTAGAAATAACAGCTTACAAAAATGATGACTCCTTATTCGGTTCACTTGTTTTTCTTATTAATTCAACAAATAAATCTATTTTTTATTGTCATTCATTTACTAATAAAGGTGCACATAATAAACGTATCAAAAACTGGAAAAAAATCATTCGCAAGGAGCAACCAATAGTTTTTTACTTAGATACAAAAATGTATACAAACAATTCCTCTCCTGTCATTAGTGAAACAGGTATCCAAAAACAATTTGGCAAATTCATTGCTCATCTCCCTGCTGATGCGCATGCAAAGGTCCGATTCTCCGCGCTAAATCCTGAGCGCCTTGCTAAATATAACGAAACTGCTAAAGAGCATAACACGCTGATTATTTGGCAAGAAGATTACGCCAAATTTCTAAGTTTTTTCTTTCCTAATGAAGAATTTTTAACTTCTTTACCAAAAGATAAAGAAAATTTGAGAAACATCCGCCAAATTAGTACAAAATTTGTATTAACCGCTTCCTCAGATAACTATGTTGATCCAATGCTGCACCCTATTATTGAAAAAGGCCCGGTTGGAGGGATTACACCCTTGATTACTCCCATCGATGACCATGAGCTTTTGCAATTAAAGCAAGATTTAAAAAGCACACAAATCATTTTCTGGTAAAAATACTATAATATACAAAAAAGAGTACGTTATTAGGGAGTAGAATTTGGATATTCGTCCAAAACTACTGAAAAACGCACTCTTTTTATTCTATAAAATTATCAATGTAAATATTCTGTAAAAAAGTGGCTTACTCTCCGCTGATATTCGTTTGGGTAATCATAGTAAGTCATCGCGTGCCCAGCCTTTGCAGCTACCCATATTTTCTTGGGTTCTTGAGCAGCTGCGTAATTTTGGTAGACCATCTTTGTGGGAACAAATGTATCTGCTCCGCCATGGATAAAATAGATCGGCAATTTATTCTTACGTAACTGTTTTAATGAACTTCCTGCTTTAAAATTAAAACCAGCCTTAAAGTTAGCATACCAAGCTGCAGTTGTAATTAATGGTTCCTTTGGTAGGTTAAACCGCGACTTCAGTTCATACGTCAGTTCCCCCTCAATCGTTGAATATCCAGCATCTTCAACGATTGCTTTAACCTGTTTAGGCAGCTTCTCACCGCTAACCATCATGACAGTTGCTCCACCCATACTGACACCAAAAAGTCCTATTTCAGAATTCTTACCGTCTTTCGCAATTATCTGCTTGATCCACTTCACATAATCTAGGCGATCCGGCCATCCAAAACCGATATATTTTCCCTGGCTCTGACCTGCACCACGATCATCTGGCGCCAAGACATTATACCCAAGATCATGAAACATTCGGATATAACTAGCCATATCTTTATGATTCTCCTGATAACCGTGGGCAACGATTATTGTCTTATTTGTCTCGTTTTTTGCTGGAACATATACTGCATGAAGTTTTAAATTTTGCCCGGCTGAGATTTCATTCCAACTCTTTTGCTTCACGTTATTTAACCACTTCTTATCAGTATTTTGTTTCTTAGCTTTTTTTATAGGAACTTTCGAATTAAGTGCCTTTTGCGGTTCAAAAGCAAAGTTATAAAGATAAGCACTTGCACCACCTATTCCTGCCAGTAAAGTAACAATTAATATTCCAACTACTATCCCAAAAATTCTTTTCTTGCTCATTAATTTCTCCATCTACTCTTTCAAAACAAATTAGAACTACTCAAGAATTTAAATTCTAGAGCAATTTCATCTTATATGATCACTCGGCAATACTCTCTATAGAATTGGAGATAAAAGTCTCGAAAAATACTGTTTGAACTTCAGCCACAATGATTGCTTCTTAAAATCATCCATCGTTAATTTGGTAGACTTTTTCATATCTTCCCTAAAAATATTACTTAATTGTTCACTTATTCCTTGATCATACAAGAAAGCATTAGCTTCAAAATTCAGCTTAAAACTTCGATAATCCATATTTGCAGAACCAACAGACGCAATTCTATCATCCACAACTAATGTTTTAGAATGCAAGAAACCATTATCATATCTATATATCTCAACGCCGGTTGCAATTAACGACTGGGCATAGTATTGCGTTGCACGATATACAAATGGATGATCTGGCATTGAAGGAATCATAATTTTTACTTTAATTCCTGAAAATGCCGCTAAAGAAAGAGCTTCTAAAATCGGATCATCTGGTATCAGATATGGTGTTTGAATCATTATATATTTAGTCGCATTATTGATCATCTTAATGTATCCGAGTTTAATCTTTTCAATATCATTGTCAGGGCCACTCGAAACAATTTGGATACTCGTCTTTCCTTGGCTCTTAACCAACGGAAAATAATTTTCTTGATAATCAATGCGATCCTTTTCAGGTGCCGTCGCATTCCAATCCATGAAAAATCTGGACTGCATAGAATCAGTCGCATTTCCCTGTACACGAATATGTGTATCTCTCCAGTATCCAAATTTCTTACTCTTACCTAAGTATTGATCTCCTACATTAAAACCTCCAATATAGCCGATCTTTCCATCAATAATCACTAATTTACGGTGATTACGATAGTTTAGACGAAAGCTAGAGAAACTTCGACCTGAACTAAAGAATGATTCCGCCCGCCCGCCGAGTTCCTCTAATTTAGCAAAAAACTTTTTAGTCGTACCATGTGAACCAAAACTATCATAAATCACCCTTACCTTGACACCCTCAGCAGCTTTTTTCTCAAGCAGGTGTAAGAGTTGGTTCCCAATCTCATCATTATAAATCGTATAGTACTCTACATGAACATGGTCAGTTGCAGTCGCAATATCCGCAAATAACCTTCTAAACTTTTCTTTACCATCTATCAATATCTCAACTTTATTGTGCTTAGTTAAAATAGCTTTATCGGTTTCTAAAAAAAGATGTGCCATCTCGCGGGCCGTATCAGTTATTTCATCTGCTGGCAGTAATTCTTTTTCATCCCACTGCTCTTTTTGCAGGCTAACCAACTGATCAATTCCAATTTGTTTTTGCGTACGAATATCATCAATTTTGTTTCGTGAAAGTTTTTTTCCAATAATTAAATACAGAATAAAACCTATTACAGGTAATAAAAGTAAAACCAGCAACCAAGCCCATGTGGCTGAGATTTCACGCTTTTCTCTGAACACTGTTAATATTGCAAAAACAAGGTTCAACATAAAAATAACTTCAATAATCGCTAATGTTATAGACATTTGCTTCCCCTTTTCTGAATTTTGCCGAATATCGTTGCAAAAAACAAGCTATCTATGCAAAAGTTTACACTTCATTAATTCATTTGTCATTTTTAATGGGCAGTGAACTTAATAAGACAAAAAAAACGAAGTCCTGATAATTCTCCGTCTTTTTTTAATTATAAATTATTCCTATTTTTTCTTAAGCCATGAAAAAACATTTTGAAAGAAGCCTTTCTTCCCGACTTCTTTGATATTCATCAAAGGAACTGTCTCTCCTTGCATCCTACGTGCGATATTACGATATCCCTGTGCAGCTGGGTTAGTCTCGTCCAAAACAATAGGCTCTCCCTTATTAGAGGTACTGATTACTTTGTCATCGTCAAAGACAATTCCAAGTAGATTAATAGATAAATGATGCGTTATTTCGTCAATATCCATAACTTGCCCGTCATTCATCATATGAGTTCTGATTCTATTGATAATTAATTGTGGAGCTTCTTCCAAACCAGCTTTTTCAAGTAGCCCAATAACGCGGTCTGCATCACGAACAGCCGAAATTTCAGGTGTTGAAACAACAATTGCCTGATCTGCCCCTGCAATAGCATTTAGGAATCCTTGTTCAATCCCTGCTGGACAGTCAATCAGAACATAGTCATAGTCAGGTTTTAATTCATCAACAATTGCCTTAACTTCACTTGGTTCAAGTACTGACTTATCAGCGTTTTGCGCCGCTGGCAGTAAAAATAGTTTGTCGTCAAAACGCTTATCCTTGATTAAAGCCTGATGCAATTTTGCTCTTCCTTTAGCAACATCCACAATATCATAAATAATTCTATTATCTAAGCCTAAAATAACATCGAGATTTCTTAAACCAATATCTAAATCAAGTAAACAAACCTTTTTATCCGAGAGTGCAAGTGCAGTTCCTAAATTAGCAGAGGTAGTTGTCTTTCCTACCCCACCTTTTCCAGAAGTAACAACAATCGCTTTGCCCATCTTTAGTAACCTCCCATGTGTGCAAATAGTTTTGGTCTAATTGCTTTTACTTGATCCCGTTCAGTATAATCAAGTACATGCAAATCGTTAACATACACTATATTCTCACCATTTTTCGTTATCTTGTGCTCGTCATCAGAAATGATATCAACTACATCCGCAATTCTAACCTGTTGGGCTTTTGAAACATTTCCCGCAATAATTGCCTGTGCATCACTTAAATAACCTGCATGTATGATTCCTTCACAATTACCAAGTAAGAATATATTACCAGTGGCTCTCAAAATTCCCCCACGATGCAAATTACCGATAAATAGAACATCACCTTTAATATATTCGATTTGTCCATTTCTCACCGTATTCGCATTGAGGTGCACTACTTTACTCTCAACCATCTCAATGGCATCTTGAACAAGCATAACATCTGAAGTGAATTTATGTATCGAAAAAAGCGGATAATTACTTACAATATCCTCAATCTTTTTCTTTTCTTCGGCACTTAGCAACCTTGTTCCTGTAGTAATGTTAAAAGAGATTGGCTGTGTGGCATCCCGTTTTTTATCCTTCTGCAAGTCTGCGAATAGAGCTGTTACTTCAGCAAGTATATCTTCAAACTTAGAATCAGCACGAATCGCTATCACATAACCATCTTTGTGCCCCTTTAAAACAACATTCTGCATTTCAATCCACCCCCCTTATCTTGAGGACATCTCCATTAGTCCTTTAATTGGCAAATATAATATTACAAACGCTGCCAAGTTAAATGCTAACGTGGGTCCTAGTGTACTGCTGATAAAGATTGCAAGCGAAACACTTGTAAAACCAATCAGTACGTTAATCCAGTAGAATAAAAGTGTAAAAAGTGCAATATCTATCAGATAAATTAATAGTACCACAATAAAGGATGGTGTAAAAAAACTATACATTACTTTGGTTAAATAAAGGATCAGTGGAACCAACATAAAAAATGGTCCAATTATGCCTGTAAAAAACAAATCAAAAGTTAATCCAACCGTAACTGCCCAAAAAAAAGGATGCTCAACTTTGGCAAAAAAAACACTCATTACAACCCAAAGAATAAATAAACGACTTTCAATGGACAAACTAGCCTTAAAGAAAGCACCCGCAAACATATTACTTAAAGTTCCATCTAGAAAAAGAGCGACGAACAGACCTAAAGGGTAATAATAACGTATTTTTGAAATTCTCATCAAACCAACCTCTAATCTGTTCTCTCTGCAACAGTAACAATATTAAGATTTGTCAAATCTGCTGCAGGCTTTATTTCGACTTTTGTGGCCAATCCATAATCGTCTTTTTCAACTTTCATAACGGTCCCAACATAGATTCCCTGAGGAGAATTGCCACCCATACCAGAAGTAATGACCTTATCACCCTTCTTCATTGTCTTTTGAGAATCAATCTGCCCCATTATTAGCCGGTTGGTGTTAGCATTATAGTTAGTAATTAAACCATTGACTGACCCATCATCTGTAATAATTGTTGTAGCAAAGCGATTAGCATTATCATTCGTTGTACTAATTAGTTCGACCTTACTATTCGTCTTATTTACTTCGGTAACTCGTCCAACCAAACCTTTGTCAGACAAGACGGATGCATTCTTCTTGACACCAGCTAGTGACCCTTTGCTGATAATTATTTGATTTTGCCATGAAGAAGGTGTCCTTGCGATGACATAAGACGTTACCGCAGTATAATTTGTCAAAGACTTATTCAACTTCAATTGTTTTTTCAAAGCTGCATTTTCTCTGCGAATCGTCTGATTGGAAACCTTCTCAGATGCCAAATTATCAACTTGTTTTTTTAATTTCTGATTTTCTTGATAAGTATTAAGCAAACTTCCGACTGCGCTACCCGCATTGCCAACCGCACTAATTGGATAACTTACCACCCTATCAACCAAGCCTGCAGTATCGTTACCAATTTGTTGGATAATTGGTGGTGTTGACCTGTCATTTCTAACAGTAACTGAAAATGCGACTAATACAAACCCAATAATCAATGTAATAAGTACAATGATAAGTCTTTTATTGAAAAAAAATCTTTGCATTGTTTCCTCCACTCACTAAACTCATAGACATATCCAAAAATTAGGAGGCTGGACGAATATACTCCCAACCTCCCAACATGACACGTTTCAATCGTCTATATTATCTTTTTTTCATTACTTCAATACTCTTAAGTGATTCACCGGTACCAATAGCAACACAGTCTAGTGGCTCCGATGCAATAAATACTGGTACTTTGGTTGCATCTGCAATTACTTCAGGAAGATGACGCAGCTGAGCACCACCACCAGTTAAAACAATCCCATGATCGATTACATCGGCTGCAATCTCAGGCGATGTTTCTTCTAGCGTTTCCTTGATTGCAGAGATAATTTCTTGTACGACCTCTTGGATTGCCTGTGCAACATCAACTGCTTCAATATCAATTGTTCTTGGAAGTCCACTTAACAAATCACGACCACGAATTGTCTGACTATCCAATTCTTTTGCGGCCTCAATTGAAGCCGATGCAACATCCATTTTCAATTGTTCAGCTGTTCTCTCACCAATCAATAAATTATGATGTTGTCGTACATAATAGATGATAGCTTCATCAATCTTATCTCCAGCCATTCTAATTGAACGACTAGAAACAATCCCACCCAAAGAAATCGTTGCAACATCTGTTGTACCACCACCAATATCAACAACCATGCTGCCAGTTGGATCCATAACTGGAAGGCCTGCACCGATTGCTGCCGCGAATGGTTCTTCAATCACATATGCATCGCGTGCACCTGCTACACGAGTAGCATCAATGACTGCTCTTTTTTCTACTTCGGTTACTCCACTAGGAACACAAACCATTACATATGGCTTTCCTGTCTTCCGAGCCAAAGCCTTTTGGATATAGTACTTCATCATTGCAACTGTTGTATCATAGTCTGCAATTACGCCGTCTTTCATTGGACGAATTGCAACGATACTTGCCGGTGTCCGTCCAATCATGTCTCGTGCTTCAGATCCAACTGAAACAACTTCGCCTGTTTTTGTATTTTTAGCTACAACTGAAGGCTCACGTAATACAATTCCTTTACCTTCTGCATATACAATTGTATTTGCTGTACCTAAATCTATGCCAATATTCTTCGTCCCGATTCCGAACACTATATTTCATCCCTTCACATTGCCTCATTTTAATAGATAATGCAGTTCTTCAGTAATAGCCCAATTATACCATAAGATTTAAATGTCGTTTACCAAAAAATGTCGTTCACCAAAAATTGTTTACTTAGCCAGCATACTAAATGAAAATCAAAATGTCTTGAGTTCTCAATATTCTTAATCATTATTTATACAATTATTTATTGTAGTGACTTACGTCGGCACTAAAGTACCGAGCTTCTAGGAACAAGCATAACTTATCTCATACATTTCAGTATTCGACAGCGGTTTACTCTATTTACTAAGGTTTAGCCCAAACCAAGTTTTAATATATTTTTACTTGCATTTACATCTCTATCTAGCTGTGTATGGCATTGAGGACAAGTCCAAGTGGTTGGGATCAAAAGCTCTCTATTTATTCCGTGTAAACGTGTTCCATAAGTCAAAATTCTCCGTCTAACTTCGAATCACTCATAGCAAAGTACTCGCTATGTTCGCAATTTCGAGTTAGTACTCAAATTTTCCCAACTTATGTCTCACTCTCTTACCATCATCATATCCACAATTAAAGCAGACTTGACTAGTCTTGTATGGATCTTAAAAGCATAAGTTTTCTTAGTTATCGAACCTTTAAATGGACATTAACCGCCTGTGGTCCTCGCTTTCCAATTGCAACAACGAAATCGACTCTCTGACCTTCTACTAATGTCTTATAACCTTCAGTTTTAATTGCTGAAAAATGAACAAAAATATCCTGTTTATCATCGTCAGGGGTAATGAAACCATATCCTTCGTCCTTTTCAAAAAAATGAACTGTACCTGTAAGCACATAAACACATCCTTCTTATAATCAGCTAATGAAAAGTTTAGCATATTCATCTCACTTGAACAAGGAATTCAAAGACTAAAAAAGATCTTAAGAAAGAATCTTCTCTTCACGCATGCTCATGTACTGCGATGAGCCTACAATAATGTGGTCAAGCAATCCAATACCAATTATATCCCCACACTCTGCAATTCTTTTGGTCAATTGCAGATCATTTTTTGAGGGCACAGTATCTCCACTTGGATGATTGTGGACAATCATTATTCTCGCGGCCGCGTACTGCAATGCAAACCGAAAGATTTCTCGTGGGTGCACTGTTGCTGTGTCCAGCGTTCCTTGAAAAACAATCTTTTTGGCAACTATTTGATTCTTGGTATCTAATAATATTACAAATAATACTTCTTGTAAGCTCAGTCCTAGTTCCAATGACATTTCCTCGCCTATTTCCTGACTTGTATATATTTTACCCAGCGTCAATTTCGGCCTTTTATTGAGTCTCTCAGCAAATTCACACAGCGCCCTGCACATCTAAACACCATATTTACTACCAACAAGTTCCGTCAATTCTATATCAGAAAGATCTTTTATTTGGCGCAAATCCGTGTATTGTAAAAAAAATTGGTTAACTTTTTTGCCCGCCTTTTCTTTTCCTAAAAACCCACAAATAAGTATAAAAAGAAGTTCCTTTTGACTTAAACTAGCTCCTTTATACTTAGTCAATCTTTGTATTATTTCTTCTTCATCATATCTGCTTGTTAACATAAGAAAACCCCTTTCGTTTTTAATTACGTAAACAAAAGGGATTCATCCTATTTTTCGAGATAGCTTTTTACTTCACTTAGATTTTCTAAAACCGCCTGTGTTTTTGCAGCAACTTCTTTTGTTGGTTGTATTAAATCTGGAACCATGATCACAGGAATATGTGCTTCGTTTGCCGCATAAACACCATTATATGAGTCCTCAAGTATCAACGCTTCGTTCTTATTGTGTTCACCCGACGCCGTCCATGCATGTTCAAAAATATCTGGGTCGGGTTTGGCCTTAGCCACATCATTGGCTGAAACTATCTCTGAAAAATATTGCCCAATTTTGGCAGTCTTCAAAAAATAATCAATTGCTTTTCGATCATTACTTGATGCTAAAATACTTGGAATTTTAACATCACGTAGATAAGAAGCTAACTCTAAGAAACCCTTTTTTAGTGGTAATCCTTCTTCTTTAATCACATTAAAGACTTGCTGTTTACTTAAATTAATAAAATCAGAAATCAGCTCCTGACTACCATAGTCGCGACTCATCTCTGAATACATCAAATCATCACCCGATCCAATGAAGCGCCGATAGTAGTCTAGTGAATATTGCATCCCCAACTTTTTGGCGGCTCTTTGATTTGCAGCAAAATATATTTTTTCGGAGTCAACCACTAATCCATCCATATCAAAAATTACTAACTTTAAATTCATTTTAAATATCCTCACCTAATCTAAAAAATAGTGTCGTACTTCAGAAACAAAATACAACGATCCAGTAATCAAAACCATATCTTCTTCTGACATCTGTGCAATGATTTCAACTAAGGCTTCCTGCCAATTCTTTGAATATTCGATTTTTTCACTTTCTTCGGTAACCTCCGCAACTTTAGCTACTGGTCGCGGGCCTGCAAATGTTGTGGCATATATTGTCGTATTAGGAAGCTGACTCAATTGGACAAACATCTCACGCGGCTGTTTATCTGCCAGTATTGCAGCAATTATATAAACATGCTGATTCTTGAACCTTCTCTTAATTGTCTTTGTAATCATATCCATTGCTGCAATATTATGTGCCCCATCCAATACAATCAATGGGCTTTCACTCACGGCTTCAAATCTTCCTGGCCAAGTCGCTTTTTTTATAGCCGCACGAATTTCCTTGCTCTTTACGTGCCATTTTTTTTGCCTTGCGACGACCAAAAAAGCACTGAGCGCGACTGCCGCATTCTCACGCTGAAATTCTCCCATCAGTGAGGTCTGTAAATCAGTAATTGCTAAATCAAAGCCCTCATAGTCAATAACTTCACCCCACGGAATCTTTTTATGCGCTTCTTTGAAAGAATACCCCTCACTTGGCATATACAATTCTGCATTCTTTTCTGCTGCTCTCTTCCTAATTACAGTGAGTGCTTCTTCAGGAATATCTCCGAGCACAACCGGTCGCTCTTCTTTGATGATTCCCGCTTTATGACCAGCAATCTGTGCCAGTGTATTCCCCAGTAATTTTGCATGGTCATGGGCAACGGTCGTTATCACCGCGACAAGCGGACTGCTTATTACATTAGTTGAATCAAAGGTTCCGCCAATGCCAACTTCAACAACCGCAATCTCAACCTTCTCCCGCGAAAAATATAAAAACATTAGTGCAGTAACAATCTCAAACTCAGTTGGTCCACCTCCAACTTCAGACAGTTCCTTATCCAATTGTGCAACAACTGGTACGATATAATTAACAAGGATTAACAACTCCTCATCAGATATCATTTGTTTATTGATTTGAATTCGTTCATTAAACCTGACAATAAAAGGTGAGGTAAATGTCCCGACCTTAAGTCCTTGTTCCTCCAGTAGTTCTCTTAAAAAGGCTACAGTTGAACCCTTTCCATTCGTACCTGTCACATGAATTATTTCCAAATCTGATTCAGGATTACCTAAGCGCTCCAGAAATAACCTCATTCTAGACAGAGTTGGAATTTTCTTAAATTGTGTTCTTCCGTGAATAAAAGAAACTGCCTGTTCATAATTATCAAACGCCATTATTCTCAACCCTTCTTACTCTCAAATTTATTGTACATTAAAGGGCTTACCAGAACAAACAACTTTTACGCCAATCTAGAAAAATATAATGCTAACTATGTTTAATTTTTATTTATGCAAATTAATACCAGTTAGCTTACAGTAAATTAAGAACTTGATTAAACATAGGAAGAGACCGAATCAAAAGTTTAATTTTGAGCCAGTCCCATTAGTGCTTCTGTATACATGTGTTCCATAAATCAATCTTTTCGTCTAATTTTAAATTACTAATAGCAAAGTGCCCAAATTTTACCGATTTATGTTGTGTCTCAATCCAGATGAAATAAATCTCTCGTATACACTTTAGTTTGAACATCTGTTAGTTCATCATTAAAACGATTTGCGACGATTACAGTGCTGTTTTTTTTGAATTCAAGTAAATTATTTTCGATTTTGTATCCTTGAAAATCAGAATGTTCTTTTAACATTGGTTCATAAATCAGAATTTTTATACCTGGGTGGATCTTTTGTAATTCCTTGATGACACCTTGAATTGAACTTTCACGAAAATTATCACTGTTCTGCTTCATAGTTAACCTATAAATACCTATATTAACTGTATCCTCAACAAGTTTATTTTTATTAATGAATCTTATAATCTGCTCCGCAATGAACTCTTTCCGTGTTGCATTAGATTTCACAATTGCTCCAATCAAATTCTGTGGAACGTCCTGATAATTTGAAAGCAATTGTTTCGTGTCTTTAGGTAGACAATAGCCGCCATAGCCAAAAGATGGATTGTTGTATCCATCGCCAATTCTTGGATCTAGACCAACACCAGAGATAATCTGCTGCGTATTTAGCTCCTTAGATTCTGCATAGGTATCAAGTTCGTTAAAATAACTGACTCTTAATGCCAAATACGTATTTGAAAATAATTTTACTGCCTCAGCTTCAGTATATCCCATTACAAGCGTTGCAACATCTTGTTCAAGTGCACCAGCTTTTAATAGACTTGCAAATTGCTGTGCATTCGCTCTTTCTTTATTATCTGTCATATCAGTACCAATAATAATTCTTGAGGGATGCAGGTTATCATACAAAGCTTTGCTTTCTCGTAAAAATTCTGGATTGAAAATTATATTTTCTAGTTTGAGCTCATTCTTGATCCGCTTTGTAAATCCTACAGGAACCGTTGACTTGACAACAAGAATCGCTTCTTTATTGTACCGTCTTACCAATTTTATAACTTGCTCAACTGAAGAAGTATCAAAGAACTGCTTTTCACTATCATAATTTGTCGGTGTTGCTATTACTACAAAGTCAGCTTCTTTGTAGGCTACCTCCGCATTAGTTGTCGGAATCAAATCCAATTCATGTGATGCCAAATATTCAATAATTTCTTTATCTGCAATTGGCGAAATCTTCTTATTCAATAGCTCTATTTTTCTTTTATTAATATCAACTGCAAAAACTTGATTATGCTGTGCCAATAAAATCGAAATGCTTAAACCAACATATCCAGTTCCCGCAACAGCTATTTTAAATTTTCCTTTTTTTGTCATCCTTCTAAGTCCTCTTTTCCAAAAACTACTCAAGATTATTTTGTTGATTGTAAGCTCTCATTGAATCATCAAAAACATCATTTTTATCATGATCCACAAAATCTTGCATCGTTCGCTGTGAATTTTTAGTAGCTCGTCCACGCGCCTTTTTCTGGATAAATTCCTCTTCGGATTTAGTGAAGTAATGATTAATTTGAACTCTATCCGTATTCACGCTTTGAGAAAATGGTCCATCCACTTCTTGTTTTTTTTCATTTACTGCATAATAGCCAGGTAAATAAAAAGCTCCGTGCGGATCATTTAAAAATCCTGCTACTTTTCTAGGATCAACCACTGATTTAATATGAAAGTTCTTCTCGAAATTTTTTTGAGCACGATATACAAAATTATTGGTTAACAATCCTTGAGGTTTCTTTTTCAAAAAAGAAGAACCAAATATTTGCCAGTTAATTACAAAACCTCCAACATGAGGGTCAATAAAATAATCATTTAATAAATTAACAAAACTCAATTGCTCACCCTTCAAGTAGATAAATTCATCTGCGTCTAAAAAACCCATGTATCTTGAATAGCTGCCATACCTATTCAGAGCATCATTATATGCATCCATTTGCCTTGCAGTCCCACTAAATCTTATATAAGTCACCATATCTTTGAATGACGCTATTATCTTCTTTAGATCATCTTGACTATCGTTATCATAAATATAAAAGTGCTCTACTCCAATTGAAATATAATACGCCAACCATTCTCTAATATATGGTGCCTCATTCTTCAAAATTATTACTATTGAGAGATCATATTTTAATTGCGTATGATTATTTCTTTTTGTCCATAATTTAATTAATTCTGCTGTGCCATTAATTGCTGCCTTTAATTCACTTTTTCTAAGTTCTTTCCCAATTTTTTGTTCATATGGTAAGTCAATAAAGAGTTGGGTTCTCCTAATACTGCCATGCAGCGCCTTTTTTAAGTTCATAATATGAAATTCTCCTTTATATCAAAAAAAGTGCAACTGTCCTATCCTTCTTAATTTTATAGAGTTTTTATGAATTTTTTGTGAAGTAATAACTAATACTCTGCGCTATTACTAGTAGCTTTAATTAAAATAGATTATTTTTTTACTCTATAATAATATTAGGAATCTCTATACCTTCACTCAAACCTATAGGAGAATACTTCATGTTCACAATGATTTTACACAAAAAGCACTCCATAATAATTAGATTTTTGTCTAACTATTATGAAGTGCTTCACTTTTAATCTAGTCTTTCTATTACAAATAAATATGTTTCATAAGTCAAGATTCTCCAGCTAGCTTCAAATCACTCATAGCAAACCCACTATGTTCGTAATTTCTAGTTGGTACTCAAATTTTCCCAATTTATGCTTATGGCACATTTCCCTTACTAATTCTTCTCCAAAGTCGCAATTCTCTCTTTCGTTGCTTCTAACTTCGTCTTGTACTCTCCAAGTTTTTCTCTTTCTTGAGTAACCACTTCTGCAGGAGCATTAGCAACAAAGCGTTTATTACCCAATTTCTTTTCTCCACGAGTAACTTCGCTTTCTAATTTCTTAACTTCCTTTTGCAATCTTAAAATTTCTTCGTCAATATTGATTAGGTCTGCAAGTGGCAAATATACCTCGGCACCAGTAATAACAGATGTCATTGCCAAATCAGGTGCAACAACAGCAGCACTAATTTTCAACTTCTTAGGATGACAGAAACGTTCGATGTAATCAACGTTAGCTTCAAAAATCTTCTTTGTTTTTTCACTTGACGTCTTAATTAGAATTTCAATTGCACTTGACATTGGAGCATTGACTTCAGCACGGCTATTACGAACAGCCTTGATCAGTTCAATTAGATTCTCCATTTCACTTTGTGCAACTTCATCTACATCAGCAGCAGCATATTCAGGATACTTTGCTGTCACAAGCGATTCACCATCGTGTGGCATTTCCAACCAGATTTTTTCAGTAACAAATGGCATGATTGGATGTAGCAGTCTCAAAGTTTGGTCAAGAACATAACACAAAATATTTTGCGTATCTTTCTTTGCCTGTTCATCTGTTCCATTCAAATCTTCTTTAGACATCTCAATGTACCAATCACAAAAATCATTCCAGATAAAGTTATAAAGTGCTCTGCCAGCTTCACCAAATTCAAAGCTGTCAAATAGGCGTGTGACTTCACCAATAGTTTCATTCAAACGGCTGATAATCCATTTATCCGACAATTTCCATTGACTCTTTACGGGTAATTGTGCTGTTGTATCATCATCCAGATTCATAATAACAAAACGGCTGGCATTCCAGATTTTATTGATGAAATTCCACGCAGCATCCATTTTTGTGTAACTGAAGCGTACGTCTTGTCCGGGAGCAGAACCATTAGACAAGAACCAGCGCAATGCATCCGAACCATACTTGTCAATCACATCCATTGGGTCAATTCCATTTCCCAATGATTTACTCATTTTGACACCATTCTCATCACGAATTAAACCATGAATGAGTACATGCTTGAATGGTCGCTCCTCTGTAAATTCGAGGCTTTGGAAAATCATCCTTGAGACCCAGAAGAAAATAATATCATAACCGGTAACCAAGGTGTCCGTTGGGAAGTAACGCTTAAAATCAGCAGCATCCTCATCTGGCCAACCCATTGTAGAAAATGGCCATAATGCACTTGAAAACCACGTATCTAATACATCTTCATCTTGAACCCAGTTTTCAAGATCTTGCGGTGCTTCTTCACCAACATAAATTTCACCAGTTTTTTTATGGTACCATGCAGGAATCTGATGTCCCCACCACAGTTGGCGCGAAATTACCCAATCATGAACATTCTCCATCCATTGTGTAAATGTATTCTCGAAACGACTTGGTACAAAATTTACTCTCTGTTCCGAGTCTTGATTTGCCAAAGCAACCTTGGCTAGCGGCTTCATCTTGACAAACCATTGTGTCGATAAGCGCGCTTCAACCTGGACACCCGTACGTTCAGAATGGCCAACACTATGAGTAATTGGTTCAACACGCAATAAGTAGCCCGCGGTATCAAGGTCAGCCACAATTGCTTTACGTGCTTCAAAGCGGTCCATTCCTTCATACTTACCGGCATTCGCATTCATCGATGCATCTTCATTCATGGTATTGATTCTTTCTAAGTCATGACGATTACCAACTGCAAAGTCATTAGGGTCATGTGCTGGCGTAATCTTAACCATCCCTGTTCCAAATTCTGGATCAACATATTCGTCAGCAATAATTTCAATCTTGCGTCCCTGTAATGGCAAGATCAGTGTCTTTCCAACAATCTCCTTGTAGCGCTCGTCATTAGGATGAACCGCAACTGCAACATCACCCATCATGGTTTCAGGACGAGTTGTTGCAATTTCAATATAGTTTTTCCCATTGAATGTTGTCTCATCAGCAAATGGATACTTAACATGATAGAAAGCACCCTTTACATCCTTATGAATAACTTCAATATCGGATAATGCCGTCCTAGCTTTAGGGTCCCAATTGATAATGTATTCACCACGATAAATCAGGCCTTTCTTATACAGCGTAACGAATACCTTCCGTACTGCTTTTGAAAGCCCATCATCAAGCGTAAAGCGTTCACGGTCATAATCTAAAGACAATCCCAGTTTTTTCCACTGCTGATGAATAATATCAGCGTACTCGTCTTTCCATTTCCAAACAGTTTCAATGAACTTCTCACGACCTAAATCATAGCGAGAGATACCTTGTTCAGCAAGACGCGCCTCGACCTTAGCTTGGGTTGCAATTCCTGCGTGATCCATCCCAGGAAGCCACAAAGTATCAAAACCCTGCATTCTCTTTTGACGGATAATCATGTCTTGCAGTGTCGTGTCCCATGCATGTCCTAAATGCAGCTTACCCGTTACATTCGGTGGTGGGATAACAATTGAATATGGTTTTGCTTCTTTGTCCCCACTTGGCTTAAACACTCCTTGTTTCAGCCATTTTTCATAACGACCAGGTTCAACCTGTTGTGGTTCATATTTCGTTGACATCTCAATCTCTCTTGTCATACACTCAGTCCTTCCTTTTTTATAAAACAAAAAAGCCCTCCTAAAAAAATTAGGACGACTTTCACCGTGGTACCACCTAAGTTGGGCGTTTAACCCCTCTTAATTACATGATAACGAACATGTCCGGTCAGGCTTACTTATGAATTGTAGAATCCAGTTCAGCTCAACAGCTTACAAGCTACAATTTCAAGATCAGTTAGAGGTATTTCAGCAGACAACCTCTTCTCTTGTAAACTTAAAATCTCAAAACCCTCTTGTTCTTCGCTTATGCACTATATAATAGCTTGAATATATCAGACCGTCAAGCCTAATTATAGAAGTTCAGCAAAACTGTCACTGGTTTCGTCCAAGAACTTCTGGTCACTCTTAATTTCAGTAATCTTAATTCCAGCCAGCGCTCTTTCTATCATTCCGTCAGCATCTAAACGCGCTTCGTAGAGTCTTGCCTTATCCAAACGTGGCTTTGTCTTAGGTGCTGGTGGAGCAAAAATTGTGCAGCAATCTTCAAATGGCATGATTGATAAATCAAATGTATCAATTTTTTGTGCAATCTCAATAATTTCATTTTTATCCATTGAAACTACTGGGCGCAATACTGGAAGAGTTGTCACATCATTTATCGCAACCATACTTTCAAGTGTTTGAGATGCCACCTGGCCAAGTGCCTCGCCATTAAAAATTGCGAGTCCACCACGCTTTTGAACAATCAGATCCGTTAAGCGCAACATGAAGCGTCTCTGAACGGTCATCAAATAACCTGATGGAACATCGTGCTTAACCGTTTCTTGAATCTCTGTAAAGGGAACCTGTATAAATTTGATACTCCCTACAAATGGTGCAAGCTTAGAGGTCAGTTCTTTTGCCTTATTTAAGGCTTGTTCACTTGTATAAGGAGGACTGAAGAAATGCACCATTTCAATTGCCACTCCTCGTTTCATAGCAAGATAGCCTGCCACTGGTGAGTCAATTCCACCCGACAGCATCAACATTCCCTTACCGGCAGTGCCAACTGGCAGACCGCCTGCACCGTTAATCGTTTCACTCGAAAGAAATATTCCATTACTTCTAATCTCTACACGCAATGTAATATCTGGCTTCTTCATCTGAACCTTAATCCCTGGAATATTATCAAGTACATAGCCACCAAGTAAGTCATTCATTTCATTAGTGTCTAGTTCAAAATCATGATCTGAACGGCGTGTATTAATCTTGAAAGTCGTGCCCTCTTCAAATTGTTCTTGAATCATCTCAACAGCCTTTTGCTTAACAAGTTCAATATCGCGTTTGACCTTAATGGATGGTGAGAAGTTCTGAATACCAAAGACCTGTCCCAAGCGTTTCATCACTGCTGTACTATCTTCATCATTTAATTGAATATGCATTCTGTCTCTGTTAGCCTTAATAATCAGCTTAGGAAAAGAATGCAGACTCTCTCTTGTATTAAAACCTAAACGATCAATAAAACTTTTTCTGTTTTTCCCTTTGGTTGATAATTCGCCATAGCGAACCATTATTTCTGTATATTGCACACTTTACTTCCTTTCATTTCTACGAATTAATCTTTTCAAACTGATGATATAATTGTTCAAAAACGCCAACAAATTCTCGAGCTTCTGCCAAACTGTTATGTTCATCCAAGCTAATACGGATTGCTGACGTTGCAATTTTATCAGGAATATTCATTGCATTCAGTGTTCCTGAGACAACATGTTTCTTGGAAGAACATGCACTCGTTGTTGAAATATAAATTTCATGTTCCTCAAAGGCATGTACGATTGTCTCTCCGCGAACACCATCAATTGTAAAGCAGAGAATATGCGGTGCAAAGTCTGCTGTCATTTGTGAAAACATCGTTACTTTAGGGAATTTAGTGACGTAATCATAAATAAATTTTTTTATTTCAAACTGCTTTTGCACCTTTTTTTCTTCTTCTTCTAACAATAATCGTAAGGACTTTGCCATTGCCGCAATTGCAGGAAGATTCTCCGTTCCACTACGCAGGTTTTTCTCTTGTCCCCCACCACTCATCAATGGCGCCAGTTTACGTCCGCGACGTTTAAACATGAACCCGATTCCTCTCGGAGCATGGAACTTATGCCCAGAAAATGTTACAAAATCAACGCGCTCATTCATAATCATCTGCTGGATTCCCTTACCGATACCCTGAACTGCATCAATATGAAAATGAATCTTAGGATAAGCTCTCAACACAGCAGCAATCTCATCAATCGGCTGAATTGCTCCTATTTCATTATTAACAGCCATGATTGAGACTAAAATCGTATCTGATCGAATTGCTCCTTCCAAGTCTGCAGCAGAAACCCGGCCGTTTTCGTCAACTGGCAAGTATGTGACCTCAAAGCCTAACTTCTCTAATTGCGCCATTGAATTCAGCACAGCAGGGTGCTCAACACTTGAAGTAATTATGTGCTTACCATGCATCCGTTTTTCAATTGCTGTCCCCTTTACGACCCAATTATCACCTTCAGTACCACCACTTGTAAAGAAGATTTCATCTTGTTCGACACCCATTAATTCTGCAATCTGTGATCTTGCTTGCTCCAATAAACCAAATGCTTTTTCACCTAAAGCATGGAGTGAAGATGGATTTCCCCAGATTTGCTTGCTGACCTTGCTGTAGGTCTCCAATACTTGAGGTGCAACTTTAGTTGTTGCACTATTATCAAAATAAATCATTTCTACCCTTCCTATGCCAAAAAATTTATACTTTTTTTTAAATAAAACTCGCAAATTATTTTACAATATATACTGCTGAAAACAAAGTTAATTTTTAAATATTTAGAAAACAGAGTGTGATCATCATCGAATAGCTCTTGAGCACTAAGATAAATTGCTAAAGCAACCTGATTGTGGTTGTGTGCAATTTGTTTAGGCGCAAAGAGTTGATGATGTGAACACGTTTAAAATCTGAGTGTAATCATCGTTGAATAGCTCTTGAGCACTAAGATAAATTGCTAAAGCAACCTGATTGTGGTTGTGT
>NZ_JBDNTS010000010.1:0-19727 GCF_047719775.1 Liquorilactobacillus sp. | reverse complement strand
GCAATTTGTTTAGGCGCAAAGAGTTGATGATGTGAACGCGTTTAAATCTGAGTGTGATCATCATTGACTAGCTCTTGAGCACTAAGATAAATTGAGGAAGAGTATGACATAAGTCGGGAAAAATAGAGAGGTTAGGCCAAACTTTAACTTTTGGCCCACCCCCCCACAATTGATTTTCTGTTCTACAAATCATCATTCTCTGTCTAACTTAAAAAGTGCATACTCACTCATTGGTCGTAGTTGTCTTACCTGCATAGTATTCATCTTCGATTTTTTTGTATGCCCCAGAATCAACTTTGTCGATGGCAGTTGCAATTTGTTCCAAGCTGCCTGCATAATCATAGTTTTGATTGAAAAGATGATATGACTTATCCGATGCTTGAGCAATTTCAGGATAACGTAAACGGTATCGATTGGCATATTGTAACAGGCGTTCTGTTAAGGATGCACTGTCGATGATATCGTTTGTTTTTTCATTAAGTACATCCAAATCCGATTGCGTATCAATCAAAAGCTTGGTTATTTCATCTATATCAATCTTAACTTGCTTTAATTTATCCGATAAATCATCGATTTCAGCATTTACAGCATAAAAATAATCTAAGTATTCCTTGGACAATCCTGGCAAGTTTAACTTTTCAAGATCTCGTTTCATACCGTGGATATCAAAATCAAAAAGGCGAACCGCTTTATGAGCTTCTTGTTCATCATTCCATAGAGATTGCACACCATCACCAATCTTAGCTTGTTTTTCTTCAATATTTTTGAGTTCTTCAACTTGTTTAGCTTGATTTTCTTTAATATCAGAATATACAATTAATTCCTGATTATTGATTTTTGCTTGATAGTCTGCAAATCCTTGCTCAATTACCTTTAAGTCTTTATCAAGTTGTTTTGCATTTTCTACTTCATTATGATTAAAAGTATAATTTTGATTCAAGCGATCAAGCTCTATTAATAATTCGCGCTGATTTTTTCTTGCATGAGCAATGAATTTCGCAAATGTTTCCGCTCTATCTTCAACTTCACTTTTTGCCTTCATTTCTAATTCGAGCTCATCATATGCTTCATTGATTTCCTGATCAATTTTTTTATCTGTTTCTTTTGCATTGTCCAATTCCAATGCGCTCAAATTAACAATATTTGTTGCAATTAAGGTTTGAATGTTACCAATCTTTTTGTCAAAATCCGTTGTAAATCCATATTTGGCAGCAGACAACTTGTCATATACTTCCTTTATTTCAGTTATCTGTTCTGGATAGACATTCTTCACACTGCGGTATAGCGGGGGGATAACTTTAATTGCATTTTCTAGCAGAGCTGTCTCTTTTTTTAATATTTTCAATATCTCAGCTGACTTCACATAATCACCTAAAGTAGTTGTTTGACTATAACTATCAAAAGTTTTTTCAATTTCAGCTAAATTCTCCTCGAGCTTATCAATACTGGGGCCAAATGAAAAATTTTTTGCAAGCAGTGTCTTACGAATATTTTGATACTTTTTTTCTAGTTCCTTGGTCCTTTTTTGATGTTCTTGATTACTTTTTTTGAATGTCTGTAAATTTTGTTTTGTTTCCTTTTCAAGCTTAACAGCAGCTTCAAGCTTAGTATTAAGGAGATTTAATTCCCTTCTAACTTCAAAAAAGCGATAATGGGTATTTGCATCTACCAATTCCGTTAGGTGTTCAGATATCTGAGGTAATTTGTGGTTAACCATATATAAATAATTTTGTTTTGTCTCCTCAAATTGAGTAAGCGACTCCCCAGATAGTCTGATTTTCTCCGTACTAAGAATCTCTTCATGCATTGAAGACTCAACAAGATTATTCACTTGCTCCTTCTTCACCGCAATCTCAGAACTATTTTTCCGCTGCAAATAAAAAAAAGAAAAGTAAGCCACCACTGCGACTATTACAATTGCACTCAAAATTAACGTCATCAAGTCCTCACTCCTATGTAAAATACACTTTTTGTTCCCTTACAGTAAGATCTAAAATCCTACCACACAAAAAAACTTGTCTAATTACCTGTTTCAATCTAAAATCTATTTAATTATATCATAGTATATATTGACATACACTAGATTAGTACAACTTGAATGGGAGTTTTAAGATGAAAAATACACTTTTGGGTCAACAACTAGATTCATTGCTGACAAATGAGACTAATTTTGTTGCAAATTTAGCAAATACCTCTGCTTTAATTTTTGATAGTTTTTCAAACATCAACTGGGCCGGTTTCTACCTTTATGAACACAAAAGCAATGAATTAATTCTTGGACCGTTCCAAGGAAAAGTTGCCTGCATGCATATTTCAATTGGCAAGGGTGTCTGTGGCACAGCATTTCAGGAAGGAAAGGACTTAGTAGTAGCCAACGTCTTAGCATTTCCAGGACATATTGCCTGTGATGCAGCGAGTCGCTCGGAAATCGTTATCCCACTAATCAAGAATGGTGAAAAAATTGGAGTCCTAGACATAGATGCACCTAGTGAGAATCGTTTTACAGAAGATGATCGACAAACATTGGATTCTTTAGTTCAAATACTGCTTAATCACTGTGATCAGCTTGACTAATAATCAATTTTTAGCTATACTACTACCTGTGTAAAATATGCAGCAGTCTGCGGTAAGCTCGTCAACAGTTCGTTGCCCTCTTCGGTTCAGTTAGTAACTCTTCAGCTGCAAGGGTGAACACTGCAAAACAAACTGCACGAATACTAAGTAGATAAGCCTATTTTACTCCAAAAAAAATTATTGGAGGAACTTTTTTATGTCTCGTTATACAGGTCCAAGTTGGAAAGTATCACGTCGTTTAGGTATTTCATTGACTGGTACAGGTAAAGAATTGGCACGTCGTCCATATGCTCCAGGACAACACGGTCAAAATAACCGTCGTAAGTTGTCTGAATATGGTTTGCAATTACGCGAAAAACAAAAACTTCGTATGATTTATGGCCTTTCAGAACGCCAATTCTCAAACCTTTTCAAGCGCGCTGGCAAGATTCGTCAAGGTCGTCATGGCGACAATTTCATGATTTTGCTGGAACAACGTTTGGATAATATGGTTTACCGTTTAGGTTTAGCTACAACTCGTCGTCAATCACGTCAGTTGGTAAACCATGGTCACATTACGGTTAATGGCAAACGTGTTGATATTCCTTCATACGAAGTTTCTGTAGGCGATGTAATTTCATTACGTGAAAAGTCAAAGAACTTGCAAATCGTGAAGGATGCTCTTGAAGCAATTGTTGGTCGTCCACAATTTGTAACTTTTGATGAAAACAAGCTTGAAGGTTCATTAGTTCGTTTACCAGAACGTGAAGAACTTGAAGCTGAAGTTGATGAAGCTCTTATCGTTGAATACTACAACAAACTTTAATAACCGGCTTTTTGTCAGTTTGGTCAGATTCTCTTATGAGTCTGGCTTTTTTAATCCAATCATTCAGCAGCCAATAATATAATGCTATACTTTACTTATGAAAGGAGTTAGATTATGCTCAAACCTTTAGCTTACTGTATGCGCCCTACGAACATCGATGAAGTTGTCGGACAGCAGCATCTAGTTGGTGCAGGCAAAATTATCAGGCGAATGGTCGATGCAAGAATGTTATCCTCAATGATTCTCTATGGCCCCCCCGGAACTGGAAAAACGAGTATTGCCAGTGCAATTGCAGGTTCAACCAAATATGCTTTCAGGATGCTCAATGCGGCAACCGATTCTAAAAAAGAACTGGAAATCGTCGCTGAAGAAGCCAAGATGAGTGGTACAGTCATCCTTCTACTTGATGAAATCCATCGTTTAACTAAGCCCAAACAAGATTTCTTGTTGCCTCATCTTGAAAGTGGACGAATAATCTTAATTGGTGCTACAACTGAGAACCCTTATATAGCAATCAATCCTGCCATAAGAAGCCGGACACAAATATTTGAAGTCAAACCACTAACTGAAAGCGACATCAAGCAAGCTGTTGAACGAGCATTATCTGATACAGTTAATGGTTTAGGAACGCTTGATGTTACAGTAACATCTGAAGCACTGAATCATCTTTGTCGTGCTACAAACGGAGATTTACGCAGTGCCTTAAATGCACTTGAATTAGCAGTTAAGTCTACCCCACCAGAAAATGAAAGCAAAAAAATAAAAATTATTTTACCGATTATCGAGGAATGCTTGCAACACAAAGCGCTTGTCCAAGATAAGGACGGGGATGCACATTACAATGTAATCTCAGCTTTCCAAAAATCTATTCGTGGCTCTGATGCAGATGCGGCACTTCATTACCTTGCACGTCTGCTTGCTTCGGGTGACCTAATTAGTGTTAATCGCAGACTCTTAACTATTGCATATGAGGATATTGGCTTAGCGAATCCCCCTGCCGCTGCAAGAACTGTTTCAGCGGTGACTACCGCTGAAAAAATCGGTCTACCTGAAGCTAGGATTCCTTTATCAGTCGCCGTAATCGATCTCTGTCTGTCACCCAAATCAAATTCTGCAATAACTGCTATCGATAAAGCACTCGCAGACATCGAACATGGTGGCTATGGTGATGTCCCTGCCCATCTAAAAGATGCACATTATCAAGGCGCTGCAAAATTTGGTCATGGAATTGATTATCTGTATCCACATGATTATCCGCACGATTGGATTTCACAGCAGTATCTACCTGATCCAATTAAAAATAAGAGCTATTACGAGCCAAAAGATAATGGGCGCTATGAGACTGCATTGAAAGAACAATATGGACGCTTAAAAAAGATGCAGAAAAGCAAAAAGTAACCGTTAACATTTGAAAAAAATATAATCCTATGGTAATATATAACCATAATCTGAAATGTACGCGTTGTCTCACAATGTAAGGTTGACCGAACACTTATATACCTTGGCTTTTGAAATATTCTGTAGATAACATGCCTGTGTTGTGTAGGAAGTTAGAAGCTGAATTATCAGAAACCACCTGCTTGTTTGCGGGTTCAACTACAGAGACGATTAACGGCATTAGACGGATTCCAAAGTTCATTTTTGGAAGAGAGGGCTGTACTGAAACGTTTGTTTTGGCACAGTCCTTTCATTTTGCGTATATAAACTTCTTTGCTATGCAAGAAATTACAGCGCACACTAATATTGTTTGTGAGGAATTGTGACGATGAGTACAATCATAAATTTATTCATATCTATACTTGGAATACTGTTGCTTTTTATTGGCTTATATTTACTGAAACACAAAAATAAACCATTTATGCTCTTTCATCCTGAAAAGCATACAGATTTAAGAATTATTATTCAAGTTACTGGCATACTTCTACTGCTGCTTGCATCTTTAACCTTTATAAGTCTGTTACTCAATAATCAGGTATTCGTATCCGTTATCCTAATTCTTGATGTAGCAATTATTCCAATCTTACCAATTTTAATGCTTAGCTATATTGAGAATTAATTCACTATAATCTATCATTTTGCTTTAAATTTCTAGTAAATTGCAGTAAAATAAGGGTGAAAGATGAAAGGGTGATTTGTATGTTACAACAATATAAAAATATTCTAGTACCTGTCGATGGTTCTGAGGAGGCTGAATTGGCCTTCGAAAAAGCCGTTGCTGTTGCAAAGAGAAATGGCAAAGAAGCACACCTAGAGTTACTCCATGTTGTTGATACACGTGCCTTCCAAAATATTTCAAGTTATGATGCCAGCATGGTGGACGAAGTTGTTGCGACTGCCAAAAAAAAGATTGAAAAATATATTAGTGATGCCAAGGCTGAAGGCGTTGAGAATGTGTCTTATTCTATCGAATATGGTGCACCGAAGACTATTATCGCTAAAGACAAACCCACTGAATTAAAAACTGATTTAATTATGATTGGTGCTACCGGTCTAAATGCAGTCGAACGCTTGCTTTTGGGTTCGGTCACAGAGTATGTCACAAGGACTGCAAGTTGTGATGTCCTTGTTGTTAGAACGAATTTAGATAACAAAAAACCTGAAAAATAAAGTTGGCTAGTTTATCCAATTTTCTATGAAACTAGTTAAAGTTTAAACCTTAAAGTGCTCTATAATAGTTAGACAAAAATCTAATTATTATAGAGCACTTTTTTATGTCCAAATATACATGTGAATTCAAAATTAAATTAGTTCAAGAGTACTGGAATGGAGATGTTTCTTACTCTGAATTGTAAAGTTACATTCTTGTCCCATAAGGCTATTTACTGCCCACATTATCTTTTTTTATTTCACAATTTACTAGATGGTCATCAACCATTCCTATTGCCTGCATAAACGAATAAATAATCGTTGGCCCAACGAATGCAAAACCCTGTTTCTTCATATCCTTTGCGATTTTTTGCGAGAGTGCCGTTTGTGCAGGTACTTCTTCACCAAATTCCCAGTGGTTAATAATTTGCCTATTTCCAATAAAATTCCACAGATATTCGCCAAAATCAAATCCTGTCTCTTTTTTTAATCTAAGTAAATTTTGTGCATTTTTAATAATGGCCCGAATTTTTCGCTGATTACGGATAATTTCTTTGTTAGTCATCAACTGTTGAACGTCTTCTTCGGTCATCTCTGCAACTTTTTGTATCTTAAAATCATAAAAAGCAGCTCTAAAACCAGCTCGCTTTTTCAGGATCACTTCCCACTTCAAACCGGCCTGCATTATTTCAAGTGAAAGCATCTCAAATAAGACTGCATCACCCTTTTTTGGAACCCCCCACTCCTTATCATGATACGCCATCAATAAATCATTCCCCATTGCCCACGAACATCTCATCAAATTCCTCCTTCACCATGTAAAAATATACGCAAAAAATTAGCTATCTTCTCTAATACTAACAAAAAAAGATGGGAGTGTGCCATAAGTGTACTGCCTTAAAAAAGTTAGACGGAGAGTTTTGACTTATGAAACACGTTTATACGGAATAAATAAAGGAGCTGAATCAAAATTTAACTTTTGACCCAGCCCCAACTCTTAATTGATTCACAATAAACATATTCTCTCAAAACTAGGCGACTACAAGTTCTCCTAGTGAAGCACAATATGCACACTACCGCGAAATCATACCAACTCAGATATCACTTTTATTTAATCTCGTCTTTTTTTTCTGGTAACTTTTCTTTTCCAAGATCAACGAAATCATAATGCAGTCTTGCGTTATCATCAAACTCTTCAAGCGCTAGTTCAATTAATTGATCAATTAAATCACTGTAGTTAATGCCTGATACAGCCCATAATTGCGGATATAATGAGATATTTGTAAATCCAGGCAAGGTATTAACTTCACCAAAATAAGGTACATTATTGCTATCAACCAAGAAATCCATCCGTGCCAAGCCACGATTATCCAACACACGGAAAGCGTCTAACGACATCTGCTTGATCTCTGCAGTCAAATCTGCTGGTAATTCAACTGGCATCTGGAATTCAACACCTGAAGCATCGACAAATTTGTTATTGTAATCATAGAAAACATCGTCATCTGGTATCTTAATTGCACCAAGTTTTGAAGCCTTAGCACTGCGATTGCCTAATACTGAACATTCAACTTCGCGCGGATGATCAATTGCCTCTTCAACAAGCAGTTTAAAGTCATAATGAAAACCTTCTTTGACAGCTTTATCAAACTCTGCTTGATTTTCAACCTTGTAGATTCCAACTGAGGAGCCTTGACGCGCCGGTTTGACAAACATTGTTGCTCCAAGTTCCTTGCTACATTTTTCGTAAGTATATTCTGCTTGATTTTCTGGAGTAACCACAACGTATTTTGTATTGCGAATACCATGAAGGGTTAGTAACTGCTTTGTTAAGTCCTTGTCAAAAGACACACCTGAAGAAGTGATTCCACTACCAATCCAGGGCTTGTTCAGTAACCTAAATAAGCCTTGAACCGTCCCATCTTCCCCCATATTGCCATGAATAACTGGGTAGAAAACATCAATATCTTTCACTTCAGAAATATTTTGAATGTTTGCAAGCGGGTTAGAAAAATCAACAGTTGCGGTTGCTTCAGCAACAACTTTGTCCTCATCTTCCCCATTAAAAATTCTCATTGAATCTTTGTTTCCTAAAAGGTAGCCTTTTTTTGTGAACATAAATACAGAAACATCGTACTTATCCTTATTCATTCCATCATAAATGTTGTGCGCAGAACGTTTCGAAACAGCATGTTCTGATGAGTTACCTCCAAAAAGCAATGCAATGTGTAATTTCTTTTTTTCCATGAAAATTCCCATTCCTATCGGTTATCTTATTATACGGTCTTCTATATATACGGTGATATAAATTTAGTGGCTAGGTCAAAAATTAAATTTTAAACTAGTCTCCTTATGGACTTTGGATAAACGTGTTCCATAAGCCAAGCTTCTCCGTTAACTACAAATTCTACCGACTTAAGCCACGCTTTCCTTATAGAATATTACCATGATTAGTTCATTTTGTCAGTTGAAATACTCCAATTGGTTATATAAAAACTCCTATTGAATTTTTCTGTAGAAGTACTGGGTCAATAATTAAATTTTATCATCTTTTGTCACACTCCCCAGCATAGTTAATTTACCAAGCTTTCCCCGCTATGTAAAGAACTTCATTTACCTATTATTTACACAATCTTTTCTTTAAAAAAAAGTAAAAAATTGTTAATATTAAGTTAGAAACTAAAATTGAGGTGAATATTGTGGCAAAGAAGCTATATGGCATCATTTATATGACTCCGAGACAACTTAAACTCTCTATCGTTGATTTAAACGATTTCTCAATTGTAGAAGATGTTACATCTAATTTTTATAGCAACCACACATATGAATATCAACATAATGTCCAAGGTATCACAATGGCACTTAACGGTTTCTTACTCATTCTAAAGGAATATGGTGTCAAAAATTATCGCTTTTGGGGTAACCAGCAATCCTTGGATGAAATCAGTGCACGTTATTTAGGTGAACAAATCTATGTTCGTACGACATTACGCGTCCATTGGCTGAACACGAGCCAGCTAACTTATTATAAGGCCGCTGCAATTATTACACATTTGGATAATTTTAAAAAAATTAGTTCTTCCTTGACATTCTTATTAAGTCTTGGCTCTGAGCGAGTTTCCTTATCTCAATTCAGTGACCAAAAATTCACTTCTACTTGGAATATCGACTTAGGTTCAGCACAACTTTATGATGTTAATGCAGCGCTAAAGCCTAGCACAAGTAACCCGATGGCTTTACTTGAAGATTACATTGGAAGTAAGCTTGAACATCTTAAACATGTTTTTGCAAATCAAACCATGTCTTCTAATCTGATTTTACAAGATTCGTTAATAATTAATAAAAAGTTCATTCCAACTGATCAAGCATCTTATACTATGCCACTTGAAGAATTTAAAATGCTCTACCAAAAAGTTACCAATGCTTCTGACCAATTTTTGATGGATTATTTTGAAATTGATGAAAATGAGATAACAAGTATTGCTTCATATTTTTTATTGTTGTACCAAATTGTCAAATTGACTAAAGCACAAAATATTATTTTGACCGACATCACAGTTTCCGATGGACTCGCAATCGATCGTGTCCAACGTACTGGACTAAAAAAACAAAACTTCGATGAACTAATTTTAACCACCGCTGAAAATATGGCCACGCGTTATCTTACAAGCAAATCACACAGAGAAAATGTTACTATGATTGCTCTGCATTTGTTTGATCAATTAAAAAAGCTGCATCATTTGGGTAAACGAGAACGTCTGTTACTGCATGTATCTTGTATTCTTGCCGATATTGGCAATTATATTAATCAACAAGGTCATTACAATCATTCTGCTTACATTTTGCAGTCTACAAAGGTTCTGGGACTATCAAATACTGAAAATTTGATTATTGCTGAAATAGCGCGTTACCATAGCAGTGAAGCCCCCTCTGCAAGCGAGGTTCATTTTAAAAACCTTAATCCAGATGTTCAAATGAAGGTGGCTAAGTTATCTTCTCTTTTGCGTATTGCAGACGCTCTGGACGACTCACGTGAAGAAAAGATTCAAAAAATTTCAGTATCACTACGCGAAACAGAATTAATTATTTTTGCATATTCAAATCAGAATATTGCCTTAGAACAATGGTCCTTCACCAATAAGGCTCAACTTTTCGAAAAAGTATTCGGCCTAAAAGCTACTCTAAAACAACGGAGGCAATTACAATGAGCAAATTTGATAAGCAAACTTATTTCAAAAATCGCGAATTAAGTTGGTTGGAGTTCAATGAACGTGTCCTTGAAGAGGCTCGTGAATCTGAGAACCCCCTGCTTGAACGCGCAAATTTTCTTGGAATCACACAAAGCAATGTTGATGAATTCTTTATGGTCAGAGTTGCTTCATTGAACAAGATGTATTCTGTAAACATCGAAACTACAGACGCTTCTGGAATGACTCCTAAAGAACAAATCGATAAAATTAATGAAAAAGAACAAGAGATGGTTACACGCCGTTATACAACATATAATCGTTCGCTTATGCCACAATTGGAAAAAAGTAATATCAAGATAATTACTGCAACAGAGGCTACTGCAGAACAATATAAATTCATTCAACGTTATTTTAACGATGAATTATATCCAGTTCTGACCCCTTTAGCTGATGATTCTTCTCGTCCGTTCCCGTTCATCAGCAATAATTCACTGAATATTGCAGTCCGTCTCCACGAGACTGATAACAAAAAGCATCGACGCTTCGCAACCGTAAGAATTCCTGATGTCTTCGCAAGAATTATTAGACTTCCGCATGAAGAAAATACTTTCATGCTACTTGAAGATATTATCAAGGAATTCATCGGTAATCTCTTCATTGGATACAAAGTCAGTGATGCTTCTACATACCGTGTTATTCGCGATATGGACCTAGATGTTGCTGAAGAAGATACTTCAGACTTGCTCAGAGAAGTCCAACGGCAATTAAAAAAACGCGAACACGGTGGCGTAATGCGCTTAGAAATTGAAAACTCAATGCATAATCGATTAAAATCAAGACTAATTGAAACCTTAGATATTGATAAAAAAGCAGTTTATGAAATTAACGGTCCGATTGACTTGACCTTCTTAAAAAAATTGCCTGGACTGGTCGAGGGTCATCCTGAATTAAGATATTCAAAATTCAGACCGTTTGTTGATCCAGCGTTAGCAGACAACAAAGATTTCTTTGCGTCCATTAGAAAAAGAGACTTCTTTATGCACCATCCCTACGACTCCTTTGGCTCAGTCGTAAACTTCATCGGTCAGGCCGCAACCGATCAAAATGTGTTAGCTATCAAAATGACACTCTATCGTGTTTCTGGCAAGTCACCGATTATTAATTACCTGGGACTCGCAGCACAACATGGTAAACCAGTCACCGTGCTTGTTGAAGTCAAAGCTCGCTTTGACGAGGAAAACAATGTCCAGTGGGCCAAGCAGCTTGAAAAGATGGGCTGCCACGTAATTTATGGTCTCGTTGGATTAAAGACACACTGTAAGATTGCATTAGTTATTCGGCATGACAATGATGGAATCCGTAGGTATATTCATCTTGGAACTGGTAATTATAATGATGTGACTGCTAACTTCTATACCGATATGGGAATTATCACCGCTAACGGCGACATTGGAATCGATGCCTCTAATTTATTTAATATGCTGTCAGGTTATTCAGAGCCACCATATTTCCATAAATTGCATATCTCCCCTAAGCGTATTCGGTCATTCATTAATAAAAAGATTGATGATGAAATCTTGGCTGCAAAAGCAGGACACAAAGCCACCATCAAAATGAAGATGAACTCTTTGTCCGATCAGGAGATTATTGAGCATTTGTATGAAGCTTCTGCGGCTGGCGTCAAAATTCAATTGATTATTCGCGGAATATGCTGTCTAAAGACCAATATTCCCGGTGTTAGCGACAACATAGAAGTTCATTCAATTGTTGGCCGTTTCCTTGAACATAGTCGTATCTATTACTTTTATAACGAAGGAAATGAAGATGTCTATCTTTCTAGTGCAGATATGATGACTAGGAATCTTAATCGGAGAGTAGAATTACTATTTCCTGCATTAGATGATAATATCAGACAGAAAATCATTTCAATTTTTGGGACAATGTGGGATGATAATGTTAAGACACGGACGTTGCAAGACAATATCTTTACACATATAGATCGTCGTGGTCATACACGTCTGAATGCACAAGAACACTTTATAAAAGAGGCAGAACAAAAAAATCAATTGCTACTGGATCAGCAGCGTGCAGAAAAAAGGAATACTTCAACTTTTATTCCGATGACTCATCACGACGTTTCTCCACAACTGCCCGGTAGTGGTAAGGAGGAATAAAGAAATGATTAATTTTGCGGTGATTGATCTTGGATCTAATTCAGTCAGAATGACTATAACTCAGATCAATGATGATGGTACAACCAAGGTTACTCACCAATTAAAAGAAATGGTTCGTCTTTCAGAAAACATGGGTGCAGAAAAGGTCCTTCAAAAAGAACCTATTGAACGGACACTTGAGGCACTTGAAAAATTTGAAACGGTTTACGAAAAAATCCCTCATCTTCATATTGAAGCTTTGGCAACTGCAGCTGTTCGAGTTGCAACCAATCAAGCGGAATTCTTGAAACTTGTAAAAGAAAAGGTTGGCATTGACTTCGAGGTAATTACCGGTGAACGCGAAGCCTATCTAGACTTTTTGGGAGTAACTCGGACTCTCGATGTTGGCAAGAATTGCCTAATTATTGACACGGGCGGTGCAAGTACCGAATTGATTCTGGTAAAGCAAAAGCAAGTAGCACACCTAATAAGTCTCCCACTCGGATCCGTAACTATCTCTCAAGCGTTTAACCTTGACAACAAGATTAAAGCTTCTGAATTGTTTCTCGCAATGACTGATGTAGAAAAAGCCTTGACAGATGTTGACTGGCTAGTGGATGCTCACAAGACAAACCTCGTAGTTCTGGGCGGAAGTAATCGTACTTTGGCAAAGATTGCCCGTCGCAAAATTGATGCCGAAAATCCGCCAGACGTTCATGGCTTTACACTGAGCAGTGATGCTGCTTTTACTATCTTTGCTGAACTAGTAGACTTGGATAAGAGTGAACGAGAGAAGATCCCGGGGCTTGCAAAGGCTCGTGCTGACGTTATTATAGGTGGTCTTATGCCAATTTCCCTAATTCTGCGGACACTACATATTCCACAAATACTATTTTCAAACCATGGATTGCGTGAAGGTGCATTATTTGATTTCATAGATAAGAAGCAGCAATAATATTCTGTATTTCTAAAGCACATAAATGTCAAAATATGTAACAGGGTTATTCGCAATAAATAGAGGCTGAATCAAAATTTAACTTTTGACTCAGTCCCTATTTTGTTTTGGATAAAAACATATTCTCAAAATTGTATCTCATGAACTTGTCTTAAGAATCAGACTCATTTTTGGCACACAAGCTGAGAAAACACTCTTCAATCTGATTAAGTGAAAGCCCCAGCTCAGCAACGCCAAACTTCAGAAATAGATGCCAGGCATGTTGGAATGAGTTAGATTGATGTTCAAAATAACTTTGATTGAGCATCTTTTGTAAAATCAAATAAATCTTTGCAAATGATTGTGTCTTCCACTTACCTTCAAGTTCGTGTAATTCCTCATCAGATACTAATAACAAATATGTCCATTTTTTATCATTAGCTACTTGAAAAAAAGGAATTAATGCTTCGCAATATAAGTCCAAAGTTTCTACAGAATCTCCAGTGTCCTTGTCAGCAACCAGTGTTTGCTTGAAAAGTTCTCCTATACGATAGTTCAACTCAAAATAAGCATTCATTAACTTATTAGCAGGAATTCTTTGTTCAATTCTATATTCATGACCAATCTGACGAAAGCGAACTGCATCCGTTAGTTTTTTAATATCCATTATTTAATGCTCCTCATGTGTATTCTAGTTAAAATAAAGAGCGTCTGATTGAATCTCTAGTGTAGCCAAATTATCAAGATACCATGATCTCAAGAATTCATAACGTAACAATACATCAAACCAAGCAACTTCATGTTGTTGATCGTAAACCTTGATTCCCCAGCCTAGATCAACATCCTCTTCATAATTATGTTGTTCAAATAATTCAATAACAATTCCATGGTCGAGTCTCAAAATTGGTGAGCTATTCTCCCCTAATTCGAGCATTCTACCACCATTTCCTGCTTCAACAAACAGTTGGTCAATAATCGAACGTGGAAGATTCGCATCTGCTAATTGGTAAATCGCACTGTTTGAAGGATCAAGCAACGTAAAATCAACGTCAAATCCATAATCTTCCTTCAAGAAATTACCAATATCCAGCAGGTAATTTGCAAAGCCCTTAATAGCTTCCTTTCCAATTGAGTCATGGTATTCAACCAATAACAATTGTGTTACAGCACGACTATTGAAACGCAGCACATGTTTCTCAAAATTCAAATAGAATAAAGCTTCACCAGTTGCCTTTTCTGTGTAGTAGGCTCCACCTTGAACAGCATTTTCTAACTTAAAGATAAAATAACCAGCTGAATTAATCCCTGGGAATTCATGATAAAGTTCATCGTATCGTTCAGAAGATTGTAAGATTACACGTTCCCTGCTATGAAGCGCTAAGAGACGATTAATAAAGATTAAATAAAAATCAGATTGGCTGTACTGCTGCGGAAAGGTCAAGTATGCAGTGTCCAATTGATATGTACTCAAGGCCTGTGCTGCTTCAAACAATTCATCAGTGTGGGTTGTTGTAATTAGCTGATCCAATAATTTTGTAAAATTAGCTCCATTTGCAAGTCCATCCTTTAACTGATTATTATAAGAAATTAATCTACCAGAGGTACTCAAAGTTGTTGCACTTTCGGTGGGTTCAACATCTGAACTATTCTGGGGTCTAAAAACTTCGGTTGGTTTTTCATACTCTCTACTCATTCGTATTCATCCTCCCGTTTGTCGCTATTAAATCGGCAATGTAATCACGATACAAGGATTCGCAGCGGGCTTCGAAAGCATCAAAACTTCCGAATTTAGCGATAATACTTTGTTTCTCATAACCAATCAACGTATCTTCCTTAGACAATTCAAGCACTTTTTTCTCATTATCTTTGATTAAGCGGTATGCGTCTTGTGCCTTTTCATCCTGTTCAGTCAAGTTTGAAAGCTGATTGACAAGCTGCTGTTTGGCTTCTTTTGCTTTAGAAGCCTCCCATGGCATAACTTTTTCCTGCGCAGCCTTCTTTAATTGCAATCTGATTTTTTCTTTCTCTCCATCTCTTTGTTCCTGTGAATCAATCAAAGCCTGCAATTGATCCGCCTGACTTGACAGCATGCCAATCTTGTCGCTATTCAAGCGCTTGCTCTGGCTTTCCAATTCAAATGCTCTTCTTAGCTTTTCATATTCAGCAGGATCAAAAATGAACTGGGCTTTAATGATATTTAATTCACCAAAGAGTCGGCGATCCCACCAATTACCAAAATAAAATTGAAATTTGCCTAAATCGATTTGTTCAAAATAAAAAAATGGATACGTTTCTGCTAAGTACGCTAAGAGGTTGGTACTCAAATACTGGCTTAGTTTAGCCGCAATATCGCTTACAAGGTTCTCATTGTCAACATCCGCACTGCCATGTCGCGCTTGGATGATCTGTTCTGAATAGCGATCACCATCAATTAATTGGTACACCAAACGATCATTTTTGTTATCTATCGCTGTCGCCAATGTCTGCAGATAGCGAATCTTGCTAGCAACAGCCTTTGTGAGTTCTTGTGTTGCCTGCAAGTACTCTCCATTACTCACTGTATTACCATTTGCCAAAATAATCTCCCCTTACACTTATGATTTCTACTTATAATTCGTGCTTATTTTTTGAAACCTTAATAAGATTAAACAAATCCATTATAATTATAACATTTTAATCCTAAATCCCCCAATATATGGGATTCATCGGCTTAAATATTTTCTTCTATAATCCTGAACCCCTGCCAAAATAAAATTAGACTTATCTTCTTGATAATCAAGTTCAATATTTTCTACATCAAAAACGTGATTTTCAAAAAGTTCTTCATATTCTGCAACAGAAACAGCTTGCCGCTTATTCAATATTGCCTGATAGTCGACTCCAGCAAGACCTTTTTGATAATCAGTCTGTAATATACCGGAAAAAAACTCGGCTTGTGCACCCGAACCATAACTGAAGAATCCGATTCGCTCACCACTTTTGATATTAGGACTATTAACAATCAGTGATAAGAAGCTCAGATAAAGCGAACCTGTATAGAGATTTCCAACTTCACGATTGAACTGTCTTGCATATTCAAATTCTCTGAGCAAGCGACTACTATCTTCAATTGAGGCATTCTGAAGTATCTGTCTAAGACCTTTCAGTCCCATCTTGGTGTACGGCAGGTGAAAAAGCAACGCACCATAATCTTGCGGTTGATAGCCTGTTTTTTGCAGTTGTTCATCCCAAACGTTCTTCAAGAAATCAAGATATACTCCAGCAGAATACTTACCATCTACTAAAGCCTTTGAATGTCCCAATGGACGCCAAAAATCCATAATATCTTCTGCATATGCGGCCGTTTCATGCTCTAATTCAAGAATCTTGGGTTTACTGCTGATAATCATTGCAATCGCACCCCCGCCTTGTGTTGGTTCACCTGGAGTATTAATCCCATAACGAGCATTATCAGCACCGATTACCAAGACCTCAGTTTCAGGATTCAGTGCAATGTATCCCTTTGCAAGTTGAAGTGCAGCAGTTGCACCATAGCATGCTTGTTTCAGTTCAATCGTTCGAATCCGCGGCAAAAGACCTAACAAATCAGCTAAATATATTGCAGCTCCCTTTGAATTATCTATTCCAGATTCAGTTGCAAAAATAACATAACTTATTTTTTCCTTGTCTGCTTGACTGATAATTTTTTTTGCTGCGGCTGCAGCCATTGTTACAACATCCTGTGTCGGACGAATTACTGCCATCTTGGATTGTCCGATACCAATCAGATATTTATTCGGGTCTTCATGGCGTGCGTACGCTAGATCCGCCATATCTAAGTATAAATCAGATGTGGCAAAGCCTATTTTGTCAATCCCAATTTTCATTAGTTTCACTCCTCGCTTCTGAAAGCTATTAATTTAATAATACACGAAAAAAAGTCTCTAATGGTAAAATTCCAATAGAAACTTTTATGAATTATTTACAACAAAAAAAGCGTTAGTAGATATTATTTAGCCTTTTAGCAGTCTCTTTTAATACATGCGGCTTTTGCCAGAAAAAGCCTTGCTGCATGTCAAGACCGCTAGAAATCAGTGAAGTCGCAGTAATCTCATTATCAATTCCCTCAACCACAAATTCAAAGTTATATTTGTTTGCTAAATGAAACCATGCTTTTAAAAAAAGATAAGTGGCGTCATCTCTCAGGCCCCTGAAGGCAACCAAGGATATCTTCAGTCTATCGATATCTTGCAAGTTATTAGCTACAAATTGCAGTGAATTTTGTCCAGTACCTATATCATCTACTACGGTCTTAAAGCCCATTTTTTTTAACACAGATAGTGGCGATTTTTTGAAAAATTTGTCCTGTGCTGCAAATTCTTTATTAAGCGGAATCGCCTCAGTAATTTCGACAGCAATTCTACGACACTCAGGTAAAATACTATCTATAAAAATCCATGTTCTTGGATATTTAAACTGTTGTGGATCGATATTAATGTCAAATTTATAATTTGGAAACTTCTGTAGCAAATAATTAAATTCTTTTTCGAACCACTCGATAAAAACATTATTGTAAGCTTCACATTCAATCAACTTCCTAAAAGCATTAAAAGGAAACTTGTTATCTCTTTTAGAACGAATCAAAACTTCATAGTCAGCAACCGATTCAATCAACTGGCTTGATCTAATCCTTATAATAGGTTGACAAACTAAATAAAATTGTTGCAATTCGTCTACTATACAAACACCATCTTCTGTCATTTGACCATTCCTTTAAAAGATATAATTATGAAATCAGCGGTCTGTAGCGTAACTTTCGCTTTTAACTTAATAAAAATTACATACGTTATTAAAAACTTGAAAAAAGCAACTTTCATCTAATAACATTGTACATCAAAAAGATGTATTAAGATGCATATTTATTAATTTAAAAATTAGGTAATTATTCTAGGCGCTATAAACATATATCGGAAATAAAACAGAATTTTAAATACCCTAATCATGATTATCTTTAATAAGTTCTAACAACAGGAACATCAATGTGATTTCATTATAACACCGATAATGACACCTAAGACAGATAAGGCAATCCCCAATAAATAACTAATGCTTGCATACCACCATGCATATATACTCTTTTTGCTTCCAAACAATCCTAAAATTTCCGTATTCATTGTTGAAAATGTTGTAAACCCGCCTAGTATACCAACTCCTATTATTAAGTACGCAACTTTAATCGTTGCTAACCCATATAATGTTCCCAATAAGAATGAACCAGATAAATTAATTAGTAATGTAGCCGTCGGCCAAATCGTTCGTGATTTCTTTTTAATCACTGTAGTAATCAAATACCGCAAAACAGATCCTAAGGCTGCTCCAATCCCTACAAGATATATCACATCTTATTCCTCCATTTCATACTGTGCCCACTTAACTTACCAAGCTTCTTACCGCAAAATGCACTCAAGTATCCGCCAGCAATACTTATTGTCAAGTAGGTCAGCATATATGTATTCGAATGTAATTCAGCAAGTTTGACGACATCTAAACAAAAGCTTGAGAAAGTCGTAAAGGAACCAATTAATCCAGTTCCCAGTCCAAGTGTAACCCAAGAAGCCGGTGTTCCCGACTCAAGCAGGAAATAGGTTAGAAAGGCTAGCAAAAAGCAACCAATAATGTTGACAATGATTGTTCCGTTGAAAGCAAACCAGACTCCCAGCAAATAACGGAGAATTCCGCCAATAAATCCAAAAAAGGCTATGCTCATGATATTTTTAAAGTTGATCATTATTCTCCCCTCCCAATACTTGAAACAAAATCAATAATGAAACAGTTCTGCTAATATGATAGTAATACGATGTGCTACAATTAGATAATCAATGATTATTATGAGGTGATTTATTTGAAAAAAATTGCAGTATATTGTGGTGCATCAACTGGCAATAATCCACACTTTAAAGATGCTGCTGTCGAACTCGCCAAATGGATTGTTTCGCATAACTACGAACTAATCTACGGCGGAGGAAAATATGGATTGATGGGTACATTGGCCAACACCGTCCTAGATAATGGCGGAAAAGTCACTGGCATAATCCCCAAAAATTTATTCGACCGCAATGTTACCCTTGCAAGCATCACAAAACTTGAAGTTGTTTCTGATATGGCTCTGCGCAAAAAAAGAATGATTGAACTAGCAGATGTTTGCCTAGCACTTCCCGGTGGAGCTGGAACACTTGAAGAAATTGTCGAGGCATACTCATGGGCCCGCATTGGCGACAATCCCAATCCATGTGTGTTGCTGAATATTGATCACTATTATGATCTACTTGAACAATTCTTCAACCAGATGGTAGATAAAGACTTCTTGAGTACTGCACATCTAAATAAGTTATGTTTTGCAAAGTCTCTGAATGAAGCAGCAGCATTTATCCATACATACTCTCCACCAAAACTGGTCCCCTGTCAATAAAATAGACAATTTAAATAGAGACTTTTTTGTCCTATGC
>NZ_JBDNTS010000009.1:0-94518 GCF_047719775.1 Liquorilactobacillus sp. | reverse complement strand
TGTTCGTAATTTTGGTTAGTGCTCAAATTTTCTCAACTTGTGTCACACTCTGATTTTGCTATGGTACAATAGCAAACAAGAACGGAGATGATTAGTAGATGGATTACAAAGAATTTGATCCAGAATTGTGGCAGGCAATTGCTGCTGAAGAGAAGCGACAACAAGGAAATTTGGAGTTGATTGCCTCAGAAAACATTGTATCAAAAGCTGTACTTGCTGCTCAAGGAAGCGTACTAACTAACAAATATGCAGAAGGGTATCCAGGAAAGCGATATTATGGCGGATGCGAGTACATAGATGTTGTCGAAAACTTAGCAATTGAGCGCGCTAAGAAATTATTTGGCGCAAAATTTGCTAATGTACAGCCGCACTCAGGTTCACAGGCAAATGCTGCGGCATATTTGGCTTTGATTCAACCCGGTGATACTGTTTTAGGAATGGACTTAGCTGCAGGAGGACACCTAACTCATGGTTCACCAGTTAATTTTAGTGGAAAAACATATAATTTTGTTGGATATGGGGTAGACAAAAATACTGAAAAGCTTAATTATGATAAAATTTTAGAATTAGCCAAGGAATATCAACCAAAGTTGATTGTTGCGGGGGCAAGCGCTTATTCAAGAATAATTGATTTTGCAAGGTTTAAGAAAATTGCAGATGAAGTTGGCGCAAAACTCATGGTTGATATGGCCCATATTGCTGGTCTTGTTGCAACTGGGCTGCATCCAAGCCCAGTCCCATATGCTGATATTACGACTACTACAACACATAAGACTTTACGTGGACCTCGTGGCGGAATGATTTTAACAAATGATGAAGAATTGGCTAAGAAAATTAATAGTGCAATTTTCCCGGGAATACAGGGTGGTCCATTAGAACATGTGATTGCTGGTAAGGCTGCTGCATTCAAGGAAGCTCTTGATCCTAATTTCAAGGAATATTGCAAGCAAATTATTACGAATACAGCAGCGATGGCAGGAGTATTTGAAAATACTGACAAAGCACGCTTGGTTTCTGGTGGAACTGATAATCATTTGATTCTAGTGGATGTATTAGGTTTTGGGTTAAATGGTAAACAGGCTGAGAAGTTGTTAGATTCAGTTAACATCACTGTTAATAAGAACTCAATTCCGTTTGAAACATTGAGCCCATTCAAGACTAGTGGGATTCGGGTAGGAACTGCTGCAATTACCAGTCGTGGATTCAGTGAAGACGATGCAGTAAAAGTTGCAAAGTTGATTGTAGAGGTACTGGAATCTTCTGCAGATTCAGAGGTACTAAAAAAAGTTGTGCAAGAGGTAAAGTCATTAACAGACGCACATCCAATCTATGCGAATGGGGCTAACAGATGATTTGCGGAATTAATAAAGAAATCAGCAAGTTACAGCTTAAGTCTAAAGAGGCGACGAGTTCTGATAAGCAGATAATTATCAATTTAGCAGATACATTAGCGGCACATGAAGATGAGTGTATTGGAATGGCGGCAAATATGATTGGTGAATACAAGCGGATAATTATTTGTCAGATGGGACCATTTGCAGTCCCAATGATTAATCCCCAAGTTACTGGAAAAAGTAAGTCTTACCAAGCAAAAGAAGGTTGTTTATCCCTAGTTGGTGAAAGGTCAACAAGGCGATACGAAAATATTACGGTTGAGTATTTGGATAGGCAATTTGTCCACCAAAAACAGTCTTTTTCAGGGCTGATTGCACAAATTATTCAACATGAGATAGATCATTGTGAGGGTATTATTATTTAACAAATAAGTACGAATAGTGGAAGTATTGGATAGAAAAAATTCGTTTTATTAAGCGCTCTATAACAGTTAGACAAAAATCTAATTATTATGGGGTATTTTTTATGACCAAATACACAAGTAAATTCAAAGTTAAATTTTATCTAGCTCCGCTCTTTATTACGAATAAATGTGTTCCATATGTGGGGCTTTTTCAATCTCAAAGCATTCAATTTTTATAACTAAAATCAAAAAAAGTCCAATTGCTCTGGGGGCTGTTTATTCAAATTGTTGAATTTGATATTCAGCATTTTTTTCAATGACAGTGCATTTTTAGCTGCATGACCGCCAGAATTATTGTTGAAGATAATACAGATTTCTTGGACTGAATTTTGTTGAAGTATCAAAGTATCTTTTAATCTACTAAGTTCATTATCGGAGTAATCATAGAATGTCCTGTACTTACGCCAATCAGGTCCTTTATGTTGCCACCCTGCTTCATTCCTGCCATGTAGGCGAACCAAGAGAAGTTGTTTGTTAGTGATAATAGGTTTGAAAGGTACTGACAATTGTCCGACAGATGGTTCATCTACAACAACCAAAGTTATATTATTTTGAGTACAAAAGCTAACTAGTGAGTTGAACGTAGGTGTATTAAACCAACTGTGATTTCTGAATTCAAAGGAGAGTGGCAAACCAGTAAGTTCCTTTATCAGATATCTTAGATAAGCCACATTTTTTGTTGTGGCATCAAAATATGGCGGGAACTGGCATAAAATAGTTTTAAGAGCATTGTTGTCAACTAGCGGACTAATGGCTTCTTTGAATGTGCAGATTTTTTTCGAGATTTCAGCTTTAGTCAGATTTTCTCCAGGATGAAGTGTAAAAGAATGATTAGCTTTGATAACGAATTTGAAATCACTGGGAACTTGAGTAAGCCAGGCAGCAACACTTGTAACACGTGGTATACCATAGAAGAAGGTATCAAGTTCAACTGTTGGGAAAAAAGCACTGTATTCTTGCAGAGTCAGCGGGCGGTTGATGTTCTTAATCAATGATTTATGCTCACTCCATGAAGTTAGTCCAATCGTGTACATCCTGAATCGCTCCGTTTCTTGTAATAGTCAATTAATTGTAACATTTCTGTTAATCTAAAATAAAAAATAAGCAAATTTTTTTAAGTTGACTAACAATTCCTCTATAATATGCTTAGGATACTATTTAAATTTCAATTAAAAGTAATCTTGCTTTATCAATAATGGGAGGTAAGCTAAATGACAAAAGAAAATAAAAAATATAATTATTTAATTGTTGGTGGCGGAATGGCTGCAGATCAGGCAGTCGCTGGTATTCGGTCGATAGATAAGGGAGGAACGATTGGAATTATTTCAGCGGATATAGATGAACCTTATGCTAGACCGGCTTTAAGTAAAAAGCTTTGGGTAGACCCAGATTTTCATGATGAAGATATTGATTTTCACACGGCACAAAAATACAATGCAGAGATAACCTTAGCAACTAGGGTAATAAAAATCATTCCTGAAAAGCATATTGTAAAAACTGACAAGGGTGAGGAGTATGCATATGATAAATTACTGCTTGCAACTGGGAGTGAAGCGAAAGCGCTTAAAGGAGAGAGCAGCGAGCGGGTAGTTGCACTAAGATCGAAGCAGGATTATCTTAAAATTCGCAAATTTAGCGGCAAAGGCAAGCATGTGATTGTTGTGGGAAATGGCTATATTGGAAGTGAAATTGCTGCTGGATTGATTCAAAGCGATACCAAAGTTTCATTAGTAATTACTGGTGACAGAATTTTTGATAAGAAGTTCCCTATATTCTTAAGTGAAAAGTATGAACAAAAGTATCTTGCGGCGGGGATCAAAATCTATCATAATAGTAAAGCATCTGGTTATGAACTTGTTGGAGATGGGGTTAAAGTTCAACTGAATGATGGAACTGTACTGCAAGGTGCCGGGCTTGTCTTAGGAATTGGTGCATTCACAGATTACAGTTTAGCAAGTGCAGCTGGACTCGAAGTTGATGAGCATGGAGTCATTGTTGACGAGCAGCTTAAAACGACAGCGGCTGATATTTGGGCAGCAGGAGACATTATTTCATATCCCGACCAGATTTTGAGTCGCCAAAGTGCAGGTCATGTAAGGCATGCTATTAATTCAGGATTATTTGTTGGTAAACAGATGGCTGGCGAGACTGGTATTTATGATTATACACCAGTCTTTTATAGTTGGGTATTTGATATTAATTGGGAAGCGTTTGGCAACGTTAATTCAGGATTAAAGATGTATGCAGAGAAGCTCGGAGACGAGCAGTATATTGTTTATTATTTTGATAAAAATATATTGGCTGGAGTATTGTCTTGGAGTTCTGATGTGAATCTGGGACATCTGAAAGGTATTTTAAAGAAACAACCAACAGTTGAAGAATTAAATAAAGTGGTGAAGCTTGAAGCAGTCGAATAGAGATTGAAATAATAAAGCAGTAAAAAGTGCCCCATAACAGTTAGAAAATCTAATTATTATGGGGTGTTTTTTATGAGACTGGTCAAAAGTTAAATTAGTTCGAGAGTACTGGAATGGAGATACTTTTTACTCTGATTTAATGCGTAACCATAATATTTCAAGCATGTTAACTATTCGTAATTAGTATGCAGTAATAAACAATTACTAATAGATATCCAATTATTTTTCTATTATTTCATGAAAACTAAAAATAATGTGGTCTATTACTTTTAATTCTGTTAAACTAATTCGTGGGAAAGTCTCCCATCTGGCTGTAGTGCTAGCTAATGAAGAGGGCTTTCCCTTTTGAATGTTCATAAAAAACTATTTGACAAACTCCTCGCGGATTAGATTTGTTGAGACTAATGCAAAATTGAAAAAGGATCTTAAAACTTCTAACTAGCAAAAGCACCCAAAAAAAAATGAGGCGAGGCAAGAGTTAATTTATTTGGGGAGGGTATCAAAATGGTTGAACCAATTATTACATTTCGTAATGTGACCAAGAAATATAAAGATACAGTAATTTTAGAAAAAATCAGCTTTAAATTAGAGAAAGGCAAGTTTTATACTCTGCTGGGGCCGTCTGGCTGTGGTAAGACGACGACATTATCTCTAATTGCAGGGTTCATTGAGGAGAGTTCTGGTGATATTTTGATGAATGACCAAAAAATAAATCACATTCCTGCTAATAAGCGCAAAATTAACACTGTTTTTCAAGATTATGCACTTTTTCCACATTTGAACGTATTTGATAATATCGCATTTGGACTGAAGATTAAGAAGAAAAGTAAAAAAGAAATTAAAGAAAAAGTAAATGATGCTCTCAAAATGGTACGGTTACCAGATTTTGGAGATCGCGAAATCAGTGAGATGTCTGGTGGGCAAAAACAGCGAGTTGCAATCGCTAGAGCTTTAGTAAATGAACCAGAGGTGTTGTTATTAGATGAACCACTGTCAGCGTTAGATATGAAATTACGAAAGGAAATGCAGTATGAATTGCGCGAATTGCAAAAAAGATTAGGAATCACTTTTATTTTTGTCACACATGATCAAGAAGAAGCACTTGCAATGAGTGATGAGATCTTTGTAATGAATCATGGCAAGATAATTCAGCGAGGAACGCCAATCGCAATTTATGATGAACCCTTGAACCGGTTTGTTGCTGATTTCATCGGGGAAAGCAATATTGTTGAAGGAACGATGATTACTGATGGGCAGGTCAAGTTTGCAGGTCGAACTTTTGAATGTGTTGATGGTGGAATGAAAGAGAATGAACCAATCGAAGTTGTTTTGCGTCCAGAAGATATTGAAGTAACGTCAGCGCAAACAGGCAAAGTTGTTGGAACGGTTATCTCACAATTATTCCGTGGGGTCCATTACGAGATCGTTTGTACCGATGTAGATGGAAATGAATGGAAGATTAGGTCTACAAAAAAAGTTGAGGTTGGGGCAAATGTCGGTTTAGATTTTGAACCTGCGGCAATTCATATCATGCGTTTTAATGAAACTGAGGTTGATTTTTATCAGCGCTTAGAAGATTACCAACAGAGTTAGGAATATATTTGTGGTAAAAAATTTTGCTTGCTTAATAGTAAAAATCAAAAAAGTTGAGGGGGAAATAATATGAAAGCAAAAGGGCTTTATTTCAGTTCGTATGTCCTATGGTTGCTCTTATTTGTCCTAGCTCCTGTTGCATTAATTCTATATCAATCGTTTATCGGTATTAATGGGAATTTTACAATTAACAATTATGAAAGTTTCTTTAAAATCAGTTCTTATTTGCGGATGACTTTTAATTCAGTTTTTTATGCGGGATTGATTACACTAATTACACTGTTGCTTAGTTATCCGACAGCTTATTTTCTAACAAAAACAAAATATAAACAGCTTTGGCTAATGCTAATTATCTTACCGACATGGATAAATATCTTATTGAAGGCCTATGCATTTATTGGAATCTTTAGTCAAGCTGGGCCGGTCAATAATTCATTAGAATGGCTGGGCTTAGGCTCGCATCAGTTGTTGTTTACCAATGCTAGTTTTATGCTGGTTGCTGCTTATATTGAATTACCATTCATGATTTTACCAATCTTTAACGCAGTTGATGAACTAGATGAATCACTAATCAATGTCAGTCGTGACTTGGGAGCCAACGGATTTCAGACTTTTTGGAATGTGATCTTTCCACTGACCTTGAACGGGATAAAAAGTGGAGTTCAGGTTGTTTTTATCCCATCACTCTCTTTGTTTATGCTGACACGTCTAATTGGTGGGAACAAAGTGATCACACTGGGAACTGCAATTGAGGAGAATTTCCTCGTTACACAGGATTGGGGAATGGGGTCAACAATTGGAGTCATTTTGATTGCGACAATGATACTGATTATGTTTCTCACAGGTGAAAAGAAAAGGAGGGGGAGATAATGAATACTGCAAAGAGGCATTACGGACGTAATTTGTATTTGATAATTGCTTTTTTAGTATTGTATTTACCTATTTTTTACTTAATTTTCTACTCCTTCAATAGCAGTGGCGGGATGAATCATTTTACGCATTTCACATGGGTATATTATCAAGAGATATGGGCAGATCAAAGATTGATTTTAATTACTGTTCAGACTTTTTTCTTAGCCTTTCTTTCTTCTTTGCTTGCTACGATTATCGGTACAAGTGGAGCTCTCGGAATATATTCAATCAAAAATCCACAAGTCCGAACCTTAATTTTAGGCTTAAATAATATTCTTTTAGTCTCACCTGATGTAATCATTGGCTCAAGTTTTTTGATTTTCTTTACAGTGCTTGGAATTAACCTAGGCTTTACCTCTGTCTTGCTTTCGCATATTGCATTCAGTATTCCAATTGTTGTCTTGATGGTACTGCCCAAATTACAAGAAATGAATCCTTCATTTATTAATGTGGCACAAGATCTTGGTGCAAATCAATGGCAGATACTAAAAGGAGTAATTTTGCCGATTATTACTCCTGGAATGATTGCAGGCTATTTCATGGCATTTACTTATTCGTTAGATGATTTTGCAGTAACATTTTTTGTGACGGGGAATGGCTTCGAAACACTTTCTGTTGAAATATACTCAAGAGCACGTCAAGGAATCAGCTTAGAAATTAATGCTTTGAGTGCCCTAATGTTCCTATTTTCTCTAATCTTAGTTATTGGATATTATTTCATCAGCAAGGATAGCCCTAAGGATAAGCGTAAAGACCAGAAAGTTCAACAAAACTTGATTAGATAGTGAGGTAGAGTAGGTGAAAAAACTAAATATCATGTTTTTCGGAATTATTCTGATCTGCCTTGCACTTTTCATAGTTTCGTTTGAGCTTGAAAAAGATAGTGGCAGTGGGAAAAGTAATCAGGTCGTTAATATTTTTAACTGGGGGGATTACATAGATCCCAAGTTGATTACGAAATTCGAAAAACAAACTGGGTACAAGGTTTCATATGAGACATTTGATTCTAATGAAGCAATGTACACGAAGATTAAGCAGGGAGGAACTGCTTATGATATTGCAGTTCCTAGTGATTACACAATTAAAAAGATGATTAATAATCATTTATTATTGCCAATTGACCATCGCAAGTTGAAGGGATTAGGCAACATTGACTCTAAGTTTTTGAATCTTTCATTTGATCCAGGCAATCAGTATTCTCTGCCGTATTTTTGGGGTACATTAGGAATTATCTATAATGATAAATACGTGAAAGCAAGTGAAGTTAAACATTGGAATGATCTATGGAGTTCTAAGTTCAAGAATAGTATTATGCTGATTGATGGGGCACGCGAGATTATGGGATTAACTTTGAATAGTCAAGGCAAGTCGGTCAATGATACTAATTCCAAAGACTTGCAAGCAGCATATGAAAAACTTAAAAAATTGTCGCCCAATGTTAAAGCAATTTTGGCTGATGAGATTAAAGTTTACATGGCACAAGATGAGGCACCCGTTGCCGTATCTTACTCTGGAGAAGCAATGGAGATGATGGATAATAACAAGAATCTGCGTTACACGATTCCAGAAGAGGGTTCAAATATCTGGTTTGACAACATGGTTATCCCCAAAACGGCGAAAAACATCAAGGGCGCTTATGCATTTTTGAATTTTATGTTAAAACCAGAAAATGCTGCTCAAAATGCAGAATATGTAGCATATGCCACACCAAACAAAGCGGCAAAGAAGATGTTGCCAAAAAGCATGCAAAGGGATAAAGTAATGTATCCAACGAATAAAACAATAGCGCATCTTGAAGTGTATGATGCTTTGTCACAGAAGAATTTGAGCAAATATAATGATTTGTTCTTACAATTTAAGATGCACTAGTTTTAATGACAGTGAGGTTAACGGAGGAGAAGAGCGATGGAGAAAAGACGTTTAGGTATAAGTACAGGTTTGGCAGCATATACTTTATGGGGCCTATTGAGTGTGTTTTGGGAACTACTCAGTGTGGTGCCTGCATTGGATACGCTTGCATATAGAATTGTGTTTTCGTTAATTACAATTAGTATTGTTCTGACTGTCCAAAAGGATTGGGGAACTATTTGGGGAACAATTAAGGAGCTGGTTCAGAACCGCAAAATTTTTTGGATTATTCTAAGTTCATATTTAATCTCTCTTAACTGGTTTATTTATATCTACATGGTTACGCATCACGAAGCAACAGAAGCGAGTCTGGGATACTATATAATGCCATTAATGAATGTTATTGTTGCACTTATATTTCTGCATGAAAAACTATCGCGTTCAAAGGTAATTGCGCTTTTATTGGTTATTCTTGGGGTAGTAATTCTGACAATTCAAGCAGGTTCGCTCCCTCTAAATACACTATTAATGGCTGCTTCTTTTTGCTTTTATGGATTAATTAAGAAACAAGTTCAGTTACCTGCGACTATTTCATTAACATTGGAAACCCTTTTTGTAGCACCAGTTGCCATAATATATCTTTTGCTTTCACCTCATGTAATAACGCAAGATGGAGCTGGAGTAACAACTTTGCTGGTACTTAGTGGAATTATCACGATAATTCCATTGTTATTATTTGCAGTGGCAACAAAGAATACTGATTTTATCACACTTGGATTCATTCAATATTTGAATCCAACAATTCAGTTGTTGATGGCAATTTTTGTAATACACGAATCATTCAGTTGGCATAAAGCGGTTGTCTTTGTATTTATATGGTTAGGAATTCTGGTCTTTATTCTAGGTAATGTACATGGATTGCACCGGCTTAAGCACGGAAGACAATAGAATGACTTATGAAATATGTTCATTCGTAATAAATGGAGAGACTGGTTCAAAATTTAACTTTTGGCCGGTCTCTCTTTGGCATCCAAATTATTTTTTGCAGTATAAATAATTATATTGTGGCTGCACTACAAGAAAGTCCAATTTTGGGGCACAATAAAGCAGAGAATTTTGATTTAGTAGTAAAATGGAATAAAAGGATAGGTTAGGTGGTAACATAATGGAAAAGTGGCAGGAATCTTGGGCACAGAACAAATATTGGGTGATGTCACGTTCGCAGCAATTCTATAATGAGATTAGGGCTTTGGCAAAAGGAAACCAGTGGGATGAAAAATGTCAGCAAAGATATCAGCAAATTTTGCAAGAGGCAGATTCTATGTTACCAACAAAAGAAACGCTAACGACTGCTTATCAACATGTTTGGGGATATTTCAAAAATAAGGCAACGTTTGAAGAAAAGAGGAAGTATCAAGTGCTGCTAAACAAGATTGAAGAAGCAAACGATGAATTAGGACGATATTTGGTTGAATTAACAGATGAATATGAAGTTAAATATCTCGCAGAATCAATATTGATAAAAAAATTAAGAAAGGCGAATAACAAATAATGAGATTATGGCATGAAGCACTTATTACAAAATTACCAAGGCAGCAGCTTTTGGGACAACACAGGGAAATTGCAGCTCTTAGGGGGAATGGCTGGGGGAAAAAACATGCAACAGTAGACTATGTGTTCTTATATTCACCTTATAAGCTGTATCAATTTCATATTTTGGTAATGGGTGAGATGAAAAAAAGAGGCTATCAACCGGATATAGCTTGGTATGATAAAGACTATCGCGGGAAATCTTGTGTTCCATATAAGAACTTGAGTAAAGAGGAGAAGACAAAGCCAATTTATCCAGAGCATGATGAACGATATCTGCAGGAATGCATTGATAATTTGGTCGAGAAGGGAATCTTTATAAGTTAGAAGAAATTATTCAGTAGTTAAATAAAAATTCTATGATTAATTCTGTTATTAATTGATAAAAATCAATTAACAGCAGAATTTTTTGTCTATCTTGATAGAGTGAATCACATGCTATGCTTGTGAGGAACAGTATTTACTCAAATTTAATGCTTTATATCACACTCTCATTTTTTTGAACAATCGGGTATAATGAATTATAGGAAATCTTCAATATATATATAGGAAATGGACAGGTAGATTATGAGTGATTTTGTGATTTCAATGTATGATAAAACACAGTATGAGGCAGGTCCTAAGGCCAAGATGGATGTTGTTAATTTTTTGAAAAAGGCAGATTTTAAAAGCATTATCTTCTATTTTAACGGTGCACGCAAAGCTGAGCTAATGAGTATTAAACAGGTTATGTGGGATATTCCACGGGAAATAAAAAAACAAAAAATGCAGAATATCTTGTTTCAATATCCAGCCTTTAACGAGCGAACAAATAATAAAATTATTGATGAAGTTAAGAAGAAAAGGGGTACAAAAATCTTTTTGTTGTTACATGATGTTGAATCATTAAGGTTGCACCGTGATGAACCTGAATATATTGCAGAAGAGATTGCTTTTTTTAATAAAAGTGATGGGGTAATTGCCCATAATGAAGAAATGGTTAAGTGGCTCAAACAAGCAGGCATGATTAAGCCAATTGTCTCACTGGGAATTTTTGACTATGATAATCCACAAGTGATGGTAAAGCATGATAAATATGAGCGAACAATCTGTTTTGCTGGAAATCTTGGTAAATCAGAGTTTTTAAAAAAGATGGATAGTGAGATTCCGCTATACTTGTATGGTCCAAATCAAGCTGATAAGTATCCAGAAAATATTAACTATCAAGGTTCATATTCACCAGAAGAGCTTCCAAAATATCTTAAGCAGAGCTTTGGTTTAATTTGGGATGGGGATAGTTTAACAGAATGTAACGGAATTTTTGGTGAATACCTCAAATACAATAATCCTCACAAAGCATCACTTTATTTAAGCTCTGGTTTACCTGTAATTGTCTGGAAACAAGCTGCTTTAGCGAGCTTTGTAGAGCACAATGGCTTGGGAATTACGATTAATAGTTTGGCTGAACTTGATAGAATCCTTGCTGATGTGACTGAAGAGAATTATCGAGAGATGTGCAACAATGTAAGGATTATTGGACAAAAAATCAGGGATGGGCATTATATCACGCAAGCCATCCAAAAATTATTAGAATTAAACTAGAGGAGAACTGAATGATACCTAAGAAGATTCACTATTGTTGGTTTGGCGGCAATGAATTACCAGAAGAGTACAAGAAGTATATTGCACAGTGGCATGAATTATGCCCTGAGTATGAGATAATTCAGTGGGATGAATCCAACTATGATATTAAAAAAAACAAATATATGAAACAAGCGTATGACCGGAAAAAATGGAGTTTTGTATCTGATTATGCGGGCTTTGATGTTGTTTATCAAAATGGCGGGATTTATCTGGATACTGATGTTGAGTTAAAAAAACCACTTGATGATTTATTGAGATCACGAGTTTTCATGGGGATGGAAGAAAATGAAGGTGGGGTATCTGTTAATCCTGGTCTGGGCTTTGGAGCAGAACCGCAAAATCAAGTTATCAAAGACCTACGTGACATCTACGAGACAGTTGATTTCATAAAAAAAGATGGTGCAATGAATATTGTAGCAATCCCTGTTTATACGACAAATTATCTTGCAAAAAAAGGACTGCTTAAAAAAAATGAGTATCAAAATATTGCAGGTGTTGATCTTTATCCGACCGAATATTTTGCACCCATGGATTTTTTAACAGGAGAGTTAAATGAAACGAAAAATACCATCAGTATTCATCATTATAGTGCGCTTTGGCAAGATGCACGCAGCCAGCAGCATACGAAAATTATTAGAAATATTAATAGAATGTTTGGTAAGAAAGCAGGTATGAGAATCAATTGGTTCTTCCGCATTTTCTGGGGAATTTCCCGTAGAATTCGCAAGTTGTTTAATCACTGATTTCAAAAGGAGAATAAGTAATGAGCGAAAAAAATTATGCGAAAACTAAAAAAATAAGTGTAATTGTGCCGGTTTACAATGTAGCGGCCTATTTGAAAAAGTGTGTAGACAGCCTGCTTTCTCAGACAATGAATAAAAATGATTTTGAAATTATCCTTGTCGATGATGGAAGTACAGATGGGTCAGGCAATTTGTGTGATGAATATCAAGCAAATCTTGAGCAAGTACGAACTTTGCATAAGCAAAACGGTGGCTTATCTGATGCACGCAACTATGCTCTGCAATATGCTACTGGAAACTATTTATTGTTTATCGATTCAGATGATTTTGTTGAACCTGAGATGCTTGAGCGGATGTATGCACAAAGTAATCAGGGTACAAAAAAAATTGTTGAATGTAATTTTTTCTGGGATTTTGAAAGTAAGACAAGGTTAGATGTGCGCCAAAGTTATGAGTCAGTGGAAGATTACTTGGTAAATGGCAGAGTTGTAGCCTGGAATAAGCTGTATTTAAGGAAGTGGATTGAAAAAACAAAGATAAGATTTCCTGTGGGTAAACTGTATGAAGATCAAAATTTTTTCTTCAAGATTGTAGCATGGCTAGATGACATTTCCGAGGTCGCAATTGATACGGAGTGTGAGGTCCATTATGTACAACGCAGCAATTCAATTTCTTATAGTGAAACTGAGCGTATTTCTGAAATTATATGGATATATGATGATATTTTGAATTATTATAAAGAAAAGCAATTACTTGGAAAATATTATGATGAGTTGGAATATCGTTTTTACCGCAATCTCTTCGGCAATGTCTTGTTGCGTAAGGTAATTAGGCTGAGAGATAAGAAAATTAGAATTGAATTACTGGATTTGATTTGGCAAAAAACAGAAGAATGGTTTCCAAAACGAAAAGATAATAAATATTTAAAAAAGCAGAGTATTAAAAACTTGTATCTCAAAATTATGAATCGTTTGTTTTATCGTTTGTTTTATCTTAGTTGAAGCTCACTGGCTGAATTTGAAGTAGCGGTGTAGCGGCTATTAGTGGCAAGAATCGGAGGAGGTAAGCTGATGTGTACGAGTGTTTTACAAATTGCAAATGATGGGACACATGTTTTTTCAAGGACAATGGATTGGAACTCATTGCAAGCAAATCCAGTTTTTGTGCCACGTGAGTATCATTGGCAGACTGACTATGATAATCGTTTATTCCAAAATAAATACGGCATACTTGGAACTGGCAGAAAGAGACAATTTGAGTTTGATATTTCGGATGGAATTAACGAATGTGGGCTAAGCGTGCAGAAGCTAACTTTTAGTCATGGGGCCAAACTTAATCAGAAATTGAATTCAGGTAATGTAGGATTGGCACCTTTTGAGCTTCCTTTTTATTTGTTAGGAAAATATGAATCAATTAGAGAGATTATTGCTGATATTGGAAATATTCAACTGATGTCTGGTGAAAATGCAGTTCGTCCGTACGAGAATCCGCATCTGCATTATGCAGTCACGGATAGAAGCGGGCAGCTTTTAATTTTAGAACCGGATCAAAGTCCAATGAAGTTGATAATGAATAACTATGGGGTAGTAACGAATGCAGCTAATTTTGAGAAACAAGCAGCTAAGTTAGCCGACTATCTTAACATGCGGGATGATTTGGCAGTTCAAAAGCAAGTACCACAGCGAATTAGCTCTGAGAGTTTTGCGGGGAAGAAAGTACCATCGAGTTCGTACACACCAACAGGTCGCTTTTTGCGGGCAGTTTACTATCGTGAAAGAACTGATATTCCTAGGAATGAGGAAGAAAATTTTGTAAGCAGCTGGCATATTTTAAACAGTGTTGTTGTGCCCAAGAGTAAGAAATACCAGGCTAATTATACAGTCTATCGTGCCGCATTTTGCTTAGAAACACGTAGATATTTTTTTGAATCCTACAATAATTTATTACCAATTGAAATCATACTCTCTGATGAGCTGCTATTAACAAAAGAAGCAAAAATCTATGAGATAAAAGATAAACTCGTACTTGAATAATGGTATACTTTTATTTCTTAAATATCAGAGTCCGGATTGGATGCTTATCAAAGGATTTCAAAGTGAGATTGGAAGATAAAATATTGAATGCTATTGTAATTGGTATATCATGATTTATATGTTATAAAATATGACAATTACAAATGGAGGCATATCATGCGTGTTGAAAGAGATTGTGTTGGTGAATTAGAAATAGAAGAAGATGCTTTATTTGGGATTAATGCTGCAAGAGCAGTACGTAACTTTCCGATTTCAAATGAGCTGGTGAATCCATTGCTGATTATAAGTATGATTGAAGTAAAAAAAGCAGCTGCAATGACGAATCATGTTTCAGGTGCGTTGGACGGAATAAAGGCAAAAGTAATTGTAGCTGCATGTGATGCATTACTTGCTGAAGATTATAGGCAAGATGCTTTTGTAGTTCCTGCTTTCCAAGGTGGAGCTGGAACATCGGTTAATATGAATGTTAATGAAGTGATTGCCAATCTGGCAAATCGACAGAGCAAGTCGCAAAAGATACGCCCTAACGATGATGTCAACTTAGCACAGTCTACCAATGATACTTTTCCAACTGCTGGGAAGCTTGCTCTTTTGAAGCTGCTTCCGAAAGTACAAACTAAAGTACTTGATTTGATTGAGACATTAGATAAGAAGGCAGAAGAATTTAATGATGTTATTAAATTAGGGAGAACGCAGCTACAAGATGCAGTACCCACAACCTTTGGTAATTCTTTTAGGGCGTATGCTTCGTTGTTTAAACGAGATTATCAACGGTTGGAGCATGCCAAAGATAATCTCAGTTTTGTTAATCTTGGTGGAACGGCTATTGGAACAGGGCTGAATGCTGATGATATCTATCAAAAAAATATTGTAGATAAGCTTAGTTCAGTTACAAGAATACCCTTAAAGTCAGCTGCAAATCTAGTAGATGCAACGCAGAATTGTGATGTTTATGTTGAATTTTCAGGAGTTTTAAAGACATTAGCAGTTAACCTATCAAAATTTAGTAACGATTTGAGATTATTATCAAGTGGACCACAGGCTGGCCTAGCTGAGCTGAGATTACCAGCAAGACAGGCAGGTTCCTCAATCATGCCAGGTAAAATCAATCCTGTCATCCCTGAGGTTGTAAATCAAGTTGCCTTCCAAGTAGTTGGCAATGATATGGCAATTACGATGGCAGCAGAAGGCGGACAACTTGAGTTAAATGCATTTGAACCGTTAATTTTTAGAAATTTATTACAAAATGAGAGTTATTTAGAGAATGCAATTACAACTTTGATAGAAAATTGTGTTGCAGGGATTAAAATAAATCAGAATATTTGCAAGAGTGAGGTTGAAAAATCGGTTGTCTTAGCAACTGCCTTGACACCAGTCTTAGGATATCAAGTAACAACAAAGATTGTAAAACGAGCCTTGAAAGAAAAAAGCTCTATTAAAGAAATTATATTATCTGAAAAGCTCATGAAAAAGTGTGATTTTGATAATCTAATGAGTGCATCTAATTTGCTCCATCAAGCAAAGAGTAGGGATTATAGTTTTGTAAAGTAATAGGAATTTACTCATGATGAAAGAAAACACGGATTTATGCCATCATAATTGAATGGCATAAATCCGTGTTTTCTTTATATTATGGTGCCTAATTTACAAATAAGCTTTTAAATTCATCATATCCTGTTTTTTCTAAATCAGATACTGGAATAAAGCGCAGAGCGGCTGAATTAATACAGTAGCGCAGGCCACCTTGATCAGTTGGTCCATCGGTAAAGACATGTCCCAGATGGGACGAAGCTTCTTTACTTCTGACTTCAGTACGATGCATTCCCAATGACCAATCACTTTTTTCGGAAATATGTGTTCTGTCAATTGGTTTAGTGAATGATGGCCAGCCGCATCCAGCATCATATTTATCTGTTGAACTAAATAGTGGTTCACCGCTGACAACATCAACATAGATTCCCTCTTGGTAGAAAGCATCATATTTACCGGTAAATGGGCGTTCGGTTGCCGCATTTTGTGTGACTTCGAATTCTTCTGTCGATAATTGTGCTCTAAGCGTTTCTTTGTCTGTCATAGTGTAAATCCCTCATTTCTATTGTACGTTTACGATCATAATACATACTAATAAAAACAAAGTAAAATGATTGGATTGAGTATTCAATGGATCATGTCGGACTTGAACCGATGACCTCCTACTTGCGAAGCAGGCGCTCTCCCAACTGAGCTAATGACCCGAAAGTAACGTAATTCATTATAGCATATGAAAGTCATTAAGATAAGTTAAATATACATGGTTATGATACTATTATTTTGAGCAATAAAAATGAGGCGGGGACAAGTATGGAAATATTATTTGAAATTTTAGGAGTAATTATAACAGTTATTATCGCAAATTTTTTGGCGCAGCGGTTTAAAATAATTCCACGAGCTATGTGGCAGATTTTATTGGGTATTTTAATAGCGGTAATTCCCGGATTAGCGAAAATTGAAGTTAGCCTAGATCCCGAGTGGTTTATGGTTTTGATTATTGCACCGTTACTTTTTTATGAAGGCCAGCAGACAAAAATCAGAATTGTTTCAAAAAATTTGAAGAAAATTATTCAGCTAGCAGTAATTCTAGCAATTATTACAATGCTCTTTTTAGCTATAATACTTAAATTTGCTTTTGGTTGGCCAATTGCACTGGCATTAGCTCTCGCAGCTATTGCAACTCCTACAGATGCGACTGCCCTTGAATCTGTCAAAGAGGGTCTGGTAATGCCAGCAGAAATAGAGCGTTCCTTGAACTTTGAAGCGATGTTTAACGATGCATCAGGATTAGTAGCACTTGAACTTGCTGGAATTTGGGCAATCACAGGCCATTTATCACCAGGTGAAAGCATTTCAAAATTCTTGTTTGTTTCTTTAGGAGGCACATTATTTGGAATTATCAGTACACTAATAATAGTAAAAATTAGACAAACTCTACTGAGAAGCCAGCTAGATGATTTAACAGGACACGTTATGTTACAAGTCTTGACACCAATCATTATTTATATGTTAGCGGAAGAGGTTCATGTATCAGGTGTGATCGCGGTTGTGATTGCTGGAATTTTTCATCGGGAAGAACAAGATCGAACTATGCTTCAGTCTTCACAGATGATTAATCTGATTAATCAGTTTTGGCAAATTTTAACTGATTTATTGAATGGAATTGTTTTTGTAATACTTGGAACTTCGATTATTCAAATTTTTGCACGTAAATTGAATGTCGCTGAATGGATCAGCTTGATTAGTATTGCAGTTACAATCTATTGTGTGATGACCGTAGTTAGGTTCAGTTATGCTTATATACAGAATAGGGAAAGTAGCAGTGCGTTTATTTTTGCGATTAGCGGTGTTCACGGAACGGTGACACTCGCATTAGCTTTGACTATTCCACTAACGATGAATTTAGGCCGCGATTCAGCGATTGTACAGGAAATTCTTGGAATTGCAGTGTTTGTAATTTTGCTAAGCCTGTTGACACCACTAATAGTTTTACGTTTCTTTCTAGAAAAGGAAGAAACCGCATATACAGATGAAGAATTACGCAAAGCACATGCAGAATTAGTTAATGCTGCAACTAATTATATTGAGCAACTTGAAATTGAAAAAAATATGAAACAAAAGTTATCGTTAAGCATACGTTCGCAATTAGGCTATGAGGATTCGCACAGGGTCGATCGTCAAGAATGGCATGCTGTGATGAAACAATTGAATATCAAACGTGATGAGGCTGTGAGAGCGGCCGCTAGTACAGGTATTTTGTCAGTGGATGCAATCAATCTCTGGGATAAAATAATGTTCAAAAGTGCTGATATTGATAAGAGAGCATTCAGGCGCAGTCGAATATATGGAGAATTTATTAAGCACAATTGGAGATATTTTTTAAGAAAGCTATTTAAAAGAAATGATGTTAACCGTGAGATAACACATACTAAAAATAAGATTGCTAAGTATAAACAACGATTGGGCAGGGCCAAAAATGAGAATAAGCAACAGCAGATTACAGAGCGGATAAAGGCTTGCAATCAGCGATTATTGATGCTCGAAAAGTATGCGGATGTTGATTATCGCAATAAGTGGGTGAGGGCATATAACGAACTCGAAAGCTTTTTTGAACCAATTGATAAAGAGTTTATCAAGGACTTGGAGAGTAAAACAGATGATAAAACAATCGTAGTTACCTTGAAGCAAAGTATTCTGATGGAACAAAATAGAATGGAAAAACGATTGAGTTCTAAGGAAGAAGAAAATAATGAATTGAGTAAGATTCTACAATATGAATTAACACAAATAAATTTAATGATTCAAAATGATAAAATCGGTTCAGAATTGGGCAAGCGATTATATTATGAAGTGGCAGCGGCACAAAACTTGTTATTAAATTCATAATTAATTAAAAAAGTGTAATTTAATCATTTGATAAAAAGCGAACTATATATCATTTCTCTAACAAAATAGTTTGACTTTTTATCAATAGATGATTATTATAAAAGTTATCCCACTTACGGAGGTAGTGCTTTTGCGAAGTAAACAAGTTTTCAAGGGGAATTTTTTTCATGCACCTACATATGGTAAAGCCGAATATTTAGAAAAATCACTAATTACTGTCAATAAGCAAGGAATTATTGAGAATGTGCAGGCACAGAGTGATCTCGATTACCAATTGGCATTAACGGAAGCAAGAGTCAATAATTTGTTAGTCGATTTTGGAGATAAGTTTGTTCTGCCAGGATTTATAGATTTGCATATTCACGCACCACAATGGCCTCAGGCAGGAGTTGCATTAGATGAGCCGCTGAACGTCTGGCTTGATGAATGTACTTTTCCACTTGAAGCAAAGTATAGTGATATTGAATTTGCTAAGACAGTATACTCTGATTTGGTACAACAGCTGCTTAACCGTGGAACGACAACTGCTGTCTATTTGCAACACAGCATCTTGAATCGAGCATTGAGTTGGCAAAAATCTCTGCACGATTGGGGCAAAGAGCTTTTGTTGGCAAAGTTGCGATGGACAATCCTGAACAGACACATGATTATTATCGTGATGAGAGCAGTGAACAAGCAATTGCTGATACAGAAGCGTTTATCGTAAGAGTTAGAGAGCTTGCAAGGGATGTTGTTCAAGGTGTCTATCCGGTTGTGACACCAAGGTTTGTACCAAGTTGTACAGATGAGACTCTTAAGGGCCTTGGGATACTTGCACAGAAATATGATACTTATGTGCAAACACACTGTAGTGAAGGCCAATGGGAACATGGCTATGTTCTTGACAGATATGGTAAGCGAGATACAGATGTTCTTGCTGATTTTGGCTTATTGAACAATAAATCTATTATGGATCATTGCAATTTTGTGAATGACCATGATGGTGAACTGTTCGCAAAGCATGGTGCAGCAATTGCGCATTGCCCGATTTCAAATGCTTACTTTGCAGATGGGGTTTTGCCGGTCAATCGTTTGAAGAAACAAGGTGTAAAAGTTGGTCTTGGCACAGATATTTCAGGAGGATTTTCTCCAAGCCTGTACGATAATATCAAGCAAACGGTTATCTCAAGCAGAATGTTAACGGATGGTGTCGATGTAACTATTGAACAAGAAAAAAGAGGTGTTCTAAATTCTAGAGTTTCAGTGCTAGAAGCCTTCTACCTTGCAACTCATGGAGGGGGAGAAGCATTGAATCTGCCAGTAGGGCTCTTCAAAGAGGGACAAATCTTTGATGCTCAAGTTCTTGATCCAAAGCAGACTGCTAATAGTTTACCGGGTTTTGATTTATATACAGAGCCATTCAGTCGATTAGCCAAGTTATTGTATTTAAGTACTCCTGCAAATATTACGGAAGTATGGGTCCAAGGCAATAAAGTAAAATAATCTTAAGGAGATTCAGGAAAAATGGGAAAAGCAAGTGAAATCAGGTCCTCCAATCTTTCAATTGGCGTGGATGAAAAAATTTCATGGCAACAGTCACTAATTTTAGGTTTACAACATGTTCTGGCAATGGATGTTTATGTTCCACCAGTGATTATTGCATCGGCGGTGGCAATGTCGGCAACAAATTCAGCTGCACTTATTCAATCAACATTTTTGGGTGCAGGGATTGCATCATTAATTCAAGTTCTCTTTTTTCTACGATTACCAGTGTGTCAAGGGCCATCCTTTGTTCCAATTGGTGCTTTAGCAGGTATCATTATCAGTGATGGCGGGAAATTAGATACAGCAATGGGTGCAACATTAATTGGTGCGCTTGCGGTTACATTATTAGGACTTACAGGCGTATACAAGTATATTGTAAAGCACTTTATTCCATCAATTGTTAGTGGAACCATTATCATGATTGTTGGGTTAACCTTACTACCAACTGCTTTCACAAGTAATATCTATGTCTCAACGAAGACACTGTCAATGGATCAAAATGTTTTCTTAGCCTTTATTACAGCCGCAATTATGATTTTATTTTCTATGCTGGGAGTATATTTTTCCAAATTTGGTAGAATTTTTAGAATTAGTTCAGTAATTATTGCTCTAGCTAGTGGTTCCTTTGCAGCATCTCTGATGGGTGGCTTGAACCTCTCATCTGTTGCAAGTGCACCATTCTTCAGCCTACCACATGTTGCCTTCATTAATTATGGCTTGTCATTTAATTGGTCAGCAATCTTAACAATGCTTGTTATTTACATGGTGTTGCTGGCTGAAACAACGGGAACCTGGTTTGCCGTCAGTGCAGTTATCGAAGAACCTTTGAAGGATGAACAAGTTAATCGTGGAGTAATTGGTGAAGGAATTGGCTGTTTTATATCTTCATTGGTAGGCGCAACGCCACTAACTGGGTATTCAACTAATGCTGGTATTATTTCGATTACAGGTGTTGCAAGTCGCAGAGTCTTTGTGGGTGCATCAATCTTCTTTATTGCTTTATCATTCCTAGGTAAGTTGTCAGCCTTGATCAATGCAATACCTTCAGCCGTTATTGGTGGAGTATTTGCAGTTGTTTGTATGGTAATTATGTTGAGTGGATTCAGAGTTATTAAGAATGAAGAGTTTTCGGAACGTGAATTGTACATCATAGGTGTTCCATTGATTTTTGCGATTGGCTTATTATTCATGCCATCCTCATTATCAAAAAATGCACCACAGTTATTACAATACTTACTAGATTCACCAATTGCGATTAGTGCAATCGTTGCGATTATAATGAATAAATTAATTCCTGCGAAATAAAATAAATATTCTATAAAAAAAAAGATCGAGTCAAAAATTAAAATTTTGATTCGGTCCTTTTTTGATTCTTCTTAAACTTGATTTACACGTCCAAGTTTTGTAAGGCACTTCACTTATGGCACACTCCCTTATCTTTTCTTTGAAATCTAGAAATAACCCTGTATAGATGGTTCTCCATTTTCAAGAAGAAGAATCTCATTAGCACATCTTAGTGACGATTGCTGTAGAACTTCGCGTGAACTTGCACCAATATGCGGAGTTAGAATGACATTTTCGAGTACTTGGATTTCTGCAACAGAATGGAGTTGTCCAGAATCTAAAACATCCAATGCAGCACCTGCAATTTTGTGTGCAGTTAAAGCCGCATACAAGGAATCACTGTTAATTAGTGCTCCACGCGCGGTATTGATTAAAAAAGCATTTTGCTTCATTTGGTTAAAGAAATTATCATCAATAATTTGATTAGTCTCAGGTGTTGCAGGGACATGCAAACTGATAACGTCAGAAGCTTTAGCGATTTCATCTAATTCAACTTGAGTTCCATAAGCGAGTTGTCTTGGGTGATGATTATAGACTAAGAGATTGATTCCAAAAGGTTGCAGGATAAGGCTTAATTTATGGGCAATTTTACCGTAACCAATTAAACCGATTGTTTTACCAGCCAATAATTCACCATCGTAGAATTTATTCTTACGATTGACAGGGATTTTTTTTAATAAATCAAGAATGAGTGTCAGTGTCAATTCTGCAACTGACATAGCATTAAGGCCAGGTGTATAGGTCAGCCTTATTTTATTTCTTTTAATGTAATCAAGTGGTAGGTTATCAACACCCACACCATGACGAGCAATTATTTTCAGATTTGGAAATAAATCAAGTTCGGAAGGAGTAATCTTGGTTGCACGAATTATCAATGCAGTTACTGTAGTAGGATCAAGCAATTTCATGCTTTCTTTAATTGTTTGCGGCTGAGATAAGCGAAATACAGCAAAACCTTTTTCTTTAAGTAAAATAACACCATCATCGGCGATTGGGTCAACAACATAAACTAATTGCATGTCAAACATCCTTCCTTCTTAATTCATTCAAGATAGCTATTAAAGGATTCATCATTTTTAATGAAATCGCTACTTCAATATAATAACACCTACTGTGAGTAGTATAATAATAAGTTTTGATGTTTTTAAGATCACTTCTAGAGAAATTATTGAAAATTCAAAAAGTGTGATTAATAGTTCTATTTTTTTGAAGACGATACAAGACAAAAGTTTCCAGTGAATTAATGAGTTAAGTATTAAAGGCAGTTCAAAATAAGTGAACATCTTCCGGTTTTTATATAAATATGCTATTTTTTGTTGTATATTATAATAGTTGGGATTTTTTATACAATAGCGGAGTATGGTACATCCTTAAAACCTCCGAAAAAAAACAAAGGGAGATAATATAAATGAATAAAACTACAAGTCCTTCAAGAAAACCTAGTGAGTTGGAAGGCGTAACACAACTAGGAAATCAGCACACATCATATCCTCAAGATTACACACCTCAAGTCCTTGAGACTTTTATAAATAAGCATCCAGAAAATGATTACCTTGTTACATTCGACGGTTATGAGTTCACAAGTCTTTGTCCAAAGACTGGGCAGCCAGATTTTGCCAATGTTTTCATCTCGTATATTCCTACTGAAAAAATGATTGAAAGCAAGAGCCTTAAACTATACTTGTTTAGCTTTAGAAATCATGGCGACTTTCACGAAGATTGCATGAATATTATTTTGGATGATTTATACAAATTAATGAATCCAAAATATATTGAAGTCTTTGGCTTGTTTACTCCGCGTGGGGGCATTTCAATATATCCTTTCGTAAATCGTGTAAATCCAAGTTTTTCAAATAATGAGATTGAACAATTGGCCTTTCAGAGAAAGTTACAATTTTTAGGTAATATTCAAAATTATGGTCGTTCAATTAGATAGGAGTTATGCTATGGGGCAAGTTGTATTATTGTCAGGTGGGATGGACTCTGCTGTTTGTCTTGCACTGGCAATTAGAAAGTATGGTAAAAAAAATGTTACTGCATTAGCTTTTAGTTATGGACAAAAACATGCGATGGAGATTAAAAATGCACGTAATGTTGCAAATTATTTTGGTGTAAAAATTGTGGTCGCAAAGGTTGATGCACAAATCTTCCAAGGTTCTAACTCAACGCTTCTGCAAGGTAACGGACCAATCGAGCATAAAAGCTATAACGAAATTCTTAAAGAAAGTGGCGAGGGGACAGTTGACACATATGTTCCGTTTAGGAATGGGCTAATGTTATCACAGGCTGCTGCGTTAGCGTACAGTCAAGGGCTAGCCGAAGTTTCATACGGTGCTCATGCTGATGACGCAGCTGGAAGTGCATATCCAGATTGTTCACCTCTGTTTTTTGAATCAATGGCAGCAGCAATCTCGGCTGGTACTGCTGGGAAGGTTTTGTTAATTGCACCGTTAATTGAGAACAATAAGGCAGGCGTGGTTAAAATAGGAACAAGATTAGATGTCCCTTTTGAGTTAACGCGTTCTTGTTATGAGACAGGCAATGTATCTTGTGGTGAATGCGGAACATGTCGCGATCGTATTAGGGCATTTAAGGAAAATGGGTTGGAAGATCCAATTGAATATGCAACTAAGATTGAACGGAAAAGCGATTAGTTGATTAGAAAAAAATAATGGATGGTTAGTTAAATGAGTGGGAATAAATTAAAAATTATAATTCTAAATGCAGTTTTAGCAGCAATTTATGTAGTTATTACTATGATATTTTACAGCTTTTCTTTTGGGGTTATTCAAGTGAGAATTGCTACAGCATTGTATCAATTAGTGGCTTTTAATAAAAAATATTATTGGGGAATGGTCATAGGTGTGGTTGTCGCTAATTTATTAATGAGTCCATTTGGGTTAATTGATATACTAGTTGGTTTGGGTGTTACAGGCTTGGGACTGGGGGTTGCAATTTTTATAAATAGAAGAATTAAAAACATCAATATTCGGTTACTGGTTGTGGGATTATGTGTGTCTTTTGGAATGATTTTCGTGGCAACCGAACTGTTTTATATTAGCAAGGCTCCTTTCCTAATCACATATGTATATTTGTTTTGTGGTCAATTAGTAGCTCAAATTATCGGGGCAATAATTTTTAAGATTATCAACAAAGCAATAAATTTGCATGAAATAATGAATTAAGAAAAAATGTGGTAATCGTCAGTAAATTTTGAACAATTGAAATTAATCAAAGATTTTTGATGATTGACACGAATTTATCTAGAATCAATGAAGCGGAGTGTGCCATAAGTCGGGAAAATTTGAGTATTAACTCGGAATTACGAGCATCGTGAGTACTTTGCTATGAGTAATTCGAAGTTAGACGGAGAGTTTTGACTTATGAAGCATGTTTATACGGAATAAATAGAGGGGCTGAATCAAAAGATAACTTTTGACTTGGCCCCTCTCACTTAATTAAGATTTAATTAGTTATTTAATGTTTGAAAACGTGGATCTAACACATCAGTTCCCTGACGAGCCTCTAGGTCATCTAGAAGAGCGCGGACTTCATCGGTACTTTTAGCGCTCATTAGTTGTTCACGGAGCTGATGAGCGTTTCGTAAGCCGCGGACGTAAATCTTAAAGAAGCGACGTAGGGCAACAAACTTACGTGACTCGAAACGTGCATAGAAATCATCAAAGAGATCCAGTTGAGTGCGCAGCAGATTGAATGTTTCTGCAAGAGTATGCTGTTGCGGTGTAATTTCAAAACAAAATGGATTTGCAAAAATTCCTCTGCCAATCATGATTCCATCAACACCAGGATGCTGCTTTGCAAGTTCCAACCCCGCAACGGCGTTATTAATATCGCCGTTAATTTGAAGCAATGTTTGCGGTGCAATTTTATCACGCATCTTAATGATTTCATCAATGAGCTCGTAATGTGCCGGAACTTTGCTCATTTCTTGCCGGGTTCTGAAGTGAACAGTTAGGACCCGAACATCTTGTTTCAATAAAAATGGAATCCATTCTTCAAATTCTTGGATGTCGCTAAAACCTAATCTTGTTTTTACACTAATTGGTAGACCACTTGTCTTAGCGGAGGCAATAATCTCTTTTGCTTTGTCAAAGTGACGAATCAAGTCACTACCACCACCATTTTTGACAACTGTTCCATCTGGACAACCCATATTCAAATCAATTGCTTGATATCCGAGCTTTGTAACTTCTTGCACAGCCTTAGCAAAATCCTCACCCTTATCCCCCCATAATTGGGCAACAGGAATTTGTTTTTCTGATGGATCAATATACAAGCGTCCTTGAACAGAGAATTTCGCTTGGGGATGAGTTACTGATCTAGCATGAGTAAATTCTGTATAAAATACATCCGGTGGGCAGGCTTGAGTTACAACGCGACGAAAGACAGTATCTGTTACGGCTTCCATTGGTGCAAGACTTATGAATGGCCGCTTATTTCCTTTTTTATCAGTAGCATTAGCAACGATGTTTTTCCAAAAATCGGTGTTTTCTGTTGGCACTAAAGACACCCCTCTACTTTAAATTTTACTAAAAAATTAAACTAATAGTTATATGATAATTGCCCACTAATTATGGGGATTATTAGACAATTTTGCAAGTTTTTTGATTAATTTGTTTCACTTGAAATTTATTTCTGAAGGGGCTGAGTCAAAAGTTAAGTTTTGATTCAGTTCCTCTATTTATTCCGTATAAACGTGTTTCATAAGTCAAAACTCTCCGTTTAACTTCGAATTACTCATAGCAAAGTACTCACGATGTTCGTAATTTCGAGTTAATACTCAAATTTTCCCGACTTATGGCACACTCTCTGAATCAAAAATTAAATTTTGAGCTAATTTTTCGGTACAAAGCAAAAAAGTTCTGATATTATCCGATTTCCATCAATTAATATCAGAACTAATATTGGATTGTTTCTTGATCCCGAATAAACGAGCTCCGTAAGTCGAAACTTTTCGTTTAACTTCAAATAATTCATAATCTTATATTTATGACATGCAAGTAAAAACCAATTATAGTTAGGCTTTTTGGATGCTTAACTTTTTCTGAATAAAGCCTAATATAAAATCTGAAATTATTGTCATTAAGGCGGTAGGAAGAGCACCAGCTAAGATTATTGCGCCACCATTTGTTGCATTCGTTCCGCGAATGATTATATCACCAAGACCGCCTGCCCCAACGAAGGCACCAATGGCTGTAATTCCAATTGCGACAACTAAGGCATTTCTGATACCACCCATTATCACTGAAAGGGACAAGGGAAGTTCAATCATATACAAAATTTGAAATTTGGTCATCCCCATACCTCTGCCTGAATCTAAAATATTGGGGTCAACGTTTTTAATGCCTGCGTAAGTGTTTTTGATGATTGGCAGTAAGGAATAAAGGAATAATGTTGCTATAACAGTGTTGACTCCCAAGCCAAGGACTAGCATAATCATGGAAAGCATCGCTAATGAAGGGATTGTTTGAATAAGGTTAGCGAGCCCAATAACGAAGGAACTTAGGTACTTTTTTCGTGCAATAAAAATGCCTAAGGGGATTCCAATAAGAGCAGCAAGCAATACTCCATAGATGGATATTAAAAAATGGCTCGTGAATTGCTGTAGAACGTAAGTACCATTATGGTTTAAATAATACCAAAACTGATCCCAAGTATTTAAAGAACTCATTAGTTATCCGCTCCTTTAAAATAGTTGTTTTTTTCAAGAAATTTCTGAGCTACCACAGAAGGTTCTAGTAAATTGTTATCAACTTGATAATTTAGTGACTGCATTGTTTTGAGTGAGATTTTTCCATCGAGTCGATGCAAGAGAGGACTCAATTTAGGGTACTTTTTCAATATTGAATCATTTACCACCATAGAACAGTTGTATGGTGGAAAGAATTGCTTATTGTCTTCCAGTATTTTTAAGTTGTAGCTCTTAATTCTACCATCAGTTGAGTATCCTAAAACGGTTTGCATTTTACCAGCTTCAACTGAATCATATACTAGTCCAATTTGCATTGGATATACTCGCTTGAAATCAAAGCCATAATATTTAACAAAATCACTATAGCCATCACCTTGGCGGTTCACCCATGAGGAATCAACTCCAGCATTCATTTTAGAAGCGATTTTTTTTAGGTCAGAAATAGTATTCAAATTATTTTTTCTAGCGAAGCTTCTGGTAGTCATGAACGCATATGTGTCAGCGAATCCGTATGAAGGGAACCAGGTTTGGTGATAGCGCTTTTTAAATTGTTTTTTAACGATAGCCGTTGCTTCTTTGGGATCTTTTACACTTTTCATTTGAAGAACACCTGTGATGTCAGTCCCAGTGTAGCGTGTTGCTGAGATATCTGCATCATTGCGAATTAATGCTTGATGTGCAACTGTAGATGAACCTAAATTATTAAGTAAGGTTGTTTTATAGCCAAGTTCATGATTAATAAGTTCTGCAATTATATTTGCAACAATTTGAGATTCGGTTGAACTTTGTGAGGCAATTCTTATATTAGGTGTACTTTTCGCCGAACCTAGTAGACTACAAGAAGTCAACAGGCAAGAAGAAAAAGCTAGCAATATTGAAAGTACAATTTTATATTTTTTAGTCATAGTATTCCTCCGTTAAAGATTTGAAGAAGTTGGGGTAAGCCTTTTTTCCAATTTTCCTAATAGAAAATCAGTCAAGATAGCCATTATGGCAACAGGAATAGTTCCCCCAATAATCAAACTTGGTTGGAAGAGATTTAGGCCATTAAAGATAAAATCACCAAGTCCACCTCCGCCTATGTAAGATGCAAGTGTTGCCCAAGAAATTACATAAACAGCAGAAAGTCTGATTCCTGCCATGATTACGGGCATTGCAATTGGAATTTCTACTTGAATAATTGACTGGATATTGGTCATTCCCATCCCTCGGACACTATCTTTTAAAACTGGGTCGACACCTTCCATTCCGATATACGTATTACGCAGGATAGGTAATAAGGAATAAATAAAGAGTGCGATGATAGCTGGTAATTTTCCAATTCCAAAGAGAGGTATCATTAAGGCGAGAAGGGCCAGCGAAGGGACCGTTTGTAACATACCAGCAATAGCAATAACTATTTTTGCTGTTTTTGGTGTGCGTGTTAGGATAATGCCCAGTGGAACTGCAAAGAGGATTCCAAGAATTAATGCAAATGCGGATGTATAAAGTTGTTCCCATGCTTTAAGGAGAAGTTGTCCACCATATTCATTTAGGAATGCAATCAAATTAATTACCTCCTTTTTCATAAATATCTTGGAAAACTGATGCTTCAGCATTATCTGCATTTCCCCAGATAATATCGTAAACCATATTCACGAGTGCTGAACGTGTAACTATTCCCTGCAGCTTGTTGTCTTTGTCAACAACAGGAGCATATTTAAGTCCTTGCTTCAAGATGCGGTCCGCACTATCGCGGATAAGAGTATCTGTGTTAATTTTAAAAATTTTAGTGTTTAGAATGTCTGAAACACTATTAGAACGATTATAGTGAGAAGCAAAAGAAGAAATATCAATGTAGCCTTTTAAATGGTTATCGTCATCAGTTACCAACAGTGTATCAACATGTTTTTCACGCATGATTTGAATAGCATTTCCTAAGGATTTGCCTGGAGTAATCGAAACGGGGTCTTTGAGCATTATTTGCTCTGCGGTAGTAATGTCTGCCCTAGCTTGAATTAATCGTTCTTCTCCGATTAGTTTGCGCACAAAATCGTTTACCGGATGATTTAATAATTCATTTGGTGAAGCGTCCTGAATGACTTTGCCTTCATCCATGACAACAATTTTTGTTGCAAGTTTTAGCGCCTCGTCCATGTCATGGGTGACAAAAATAATTGTTTTTCCAAGTTGTTGTTGTAGGTACATTACAAGTTCCTGTAGATTCTCACGAGTGATTGGATCAAGTGCTCCAAAGGGTTCATCCATCAGGATTAAATCTTGATTTGCTGCTAATGCACGAATAACGCCAACTCTTTGTTGCTGTCCGCCAGAAAGTTCGGAAGGATAACGTTTTAGATAACTTTCAGGTAATTCGACCAGCTTGATTAGTTCTTTAGCCTTGGCTTTTTTCTTGTTTTCGGGCCATTTTAAAAGCTTTGGTACAATTGTAATGTTTTGATAAATATTCATGTGAGGAATGAGTCCGATACTTTGAATAACATAGCCAATTTTTTTTCTAAGATTGACAGCATCGAGTTTTTTAATATTTTGTCCATTGAAAATAATTTCTCCACTTGAAGGCTCTAACATCCGATTAATAGTTCTCATTATGGTTGTCTTCCCAGAACCCGAAGTACCGATGAAACACACAAATTCTCCCTTGTTGATGGAAATATTGACATGTTCAACCGCAACGTTGTCTCCACGATAAACTTTGCTAACATCTTTAAATATTAAAATTGGTTCATCTTTTGTCATGTATTATTTCCCCCTGCTTGAAGTCAAGATATAAACTCTCTATCGTAACCATAGCACACCTAATTTATATAACCTAAGGAAAAGTGATTAAGTGAGCGAATGAACGCTAATTTAACAGCAATCTAAAGCAGAAGTGTTTTTGACATGTAATGAGGATAGAAATGTAGCGATGAGTTTGAGAAAAAGGCCATGATGAGTGATATAATGAATCTTGGCTAGTAGTGGGCGACTATGGAATGTTTATACGTAATTAATAAGGGGCTGGGTCAAAAATTAGATTTTTGACTCAACCTCTTTCAATACAATTTTTTGAAGGGGATGTAATAAAAAAATGGGGATTTTTCTAAAATTGTCATGGTTTTTTAAAGAACAAAAGAAATCTTATTTATTAGGGGTTTTCTATCTAGTGCTTGTTGCCATACTCAATATTATTCCACCAAAAATAATTGGTAGTCTAATAGATGGCATTCAGCAACATCGGTTAACAGCGCAAAAACTGATTTTTTTCTTGACGGTTTTAACACTGGTCGGAGTTGGGCAGTACTTATTCAGGTATTTTTGGCGAAGCTATATTTGGGGAAGTTCTGCTTTACTCGAAAAAACGATGCGTACAAGATTGGTTACTCATTTTGCAGCAATGGACGAGACATTCTATCAAAAATATAGAATTGGTGACTTGATGGCTCATGCAACGAATGATATTACCGCTGTTCAGCAAGTTGCAGGTGTAGGAATTTTAACATTTGCAGACTCAATAATTACAGGCATTTCAACAATTGTGGCAATGATGTTTTTTGTTAACTGGCGCTTAACGCTAATAGCAATTATCCCGTTGCCATTGCTGGCGATGCTGTCACGAGTTCTGGGCAACATAATTCACAGTGCATATGATAAGGCACAGTCAGAGTTTTCAAGTATTAATAATAAAACCCAGGAAAGTATCCTAGGAATAAAAGTCATCAAGGCGCTTGGACAAGAACGGGAAGATACTAAAGACTTTGATGTGCATGTGAAAGAAGTAATCAGGGCTAATCGTCGAGCCAATTTTTTGGATTCACTCTTTGATCCAATGACAAGTTTAATAATCGGATTGGCTTATGTGGCAACCATAATACTTGGTGGACATTTTGTAATTAATAATACGATTACGATTGGACAGTTGGTCTCCTTTATTTCTTATATTGGAATCTTGATATGGCCAATGTTCGCAATTGGTAGACTGTTTAATATCATTGAGTTGGGTAGTGCAAGCTATAACAGAATTCAATTACTGCTTGCTGAGAGAAGCAAGATTACAGAAGCCTTTAATCCTGTCACAAAAGCACCTCATGGAAATGTGAATTATGAGATTACGGAGTTTAAGTATCCTGATTCTAATGAAATGGGATTAAAGCAGATTAGATTTAAAATAAAAAGTGGACAGATTCTTGGAATTGTGGGGAAGACTGGGGCCGGAAAATCGACTATCTTGAAACTTTTTTTGCGACAATTTGATAGTTATGATGGAAGTATCAAGGTCGGTGATATTGATATTAGGGACTATAAGTTAGATACTTATTTACCCTCTATTGGGTATGTCCCGCAAAACAGTATTCTTTTTTCTACGACTGTTTTGGAGAATATCAGGTTTGCTAAACCGGATGCGAGCATTGCAGAAGTTGAAAAAGCAGCATTTATTGCTGATTTACACGATGATATTTTGAAGTTACCGGATGGATATCAAACACAAGTTGGAGAACAGGGAATTTCTCTTTCGGGTGGGCAAAAACAACGACTCGCAATTGCCAGAGCCCTAATACTGAATCCAGAAATACTGATTTTGGATGATTCATTGTCAGCAGTTGATGCTAAGACGGAGAATCATATTCTTAAGCGGGTGAAGGAATTGCGTGCAGATAAGACAACGATAATAGTGGCAAGTCGTTTGAGTAGCGTAGTGAGTGCACAAGAAATAATAGTAATTAAAGATGGCAGAATTGATCAACGAGGAACACACACAAGCTTAATTAGTGAACAGGGCTGGTACGAACAGACCTATAAGATGCAGCAGTTAGAACAGCAAATGGAAGGGGGAGATAGCTAGTGGAAAGAAAATCAGCATGGGCAAAGACTATGAGTTTGAAGGAACAATTTATAGTTTTAAAACGATTGCTACCATTTGCGGTAGAATTTAAGTGGCAGTTTGTTACCGCAATAATTTTTGCGGCTTTTTTGAGTGTGATCAATATATTGCTGCCAAAGCTACTGCAATTCTACATGGATCATTTTCTTACTAGTAAGAATGCAACTTTGAATATAATGTTCTTTTTTGCGGGACTCTATTTTTTAGGGACAATTATTAAGGCATTCACACAGTTTTTTCAGAACTTCTGTTATTCGATGGGTTCAGAACGTACACTTGAATTGATTAGAGTTAAGTTATTTGCAAAGCTGCATCGTTTGGGGATGCATTACTTTGATCAAGTACCTGCAGGTTCGATAGTTTCGAGAGTTACTAATGATACCAAAACATTATTTGATTTTTGGATGCTCTTTTTAACTCTAATTGTGACTCTTTTTTCAAGTGCTTCGGCTTTCGTAGCTATGTACTTTACAAATATGAAGTTGGCGTTAATAATCTTGTTGTTTTTGCCAATTGTGATCGTAGTAATTATATACTATCAATTATATAGTTCAAAAATATATCGTCAGATGAGAGAGTATCTAAGTGAAATTAATGCGAAATTAAGTGAGAATTTGTTGGGAATGAGTATCATTCAGCAATTTAGACAGGAAAAAAGAATTTTAAACGAGTTTGAGAAAACAAACGAAGACTATCTTAAGATGAGATTAGCAATGATCAAGGTAAATTCATTACTACTTAATCCGGTTATAACTCTATTGTTTATTTTTTCTGAAGTGATTACATTAGGAGCCTTTGGAATAAATGGGACGACGAATTTCGTGCAGGCGGGTGTAATATATGCTTTCTTGTCATATTTACAAAGCTTTTTTAATCCAATGTCTGATGTAATGAATTCATTAACCGTCTTTCAAGATGGAATGGTAGCAGGAAGTCGTATTTTGCGAATTATGGATGATCAGACATTAGCACCAATTCAAAATGAGAACTCCGATAGTCAGATTACTGATGGCAAGATTGAGTTTAAAGATGTTACTTTTGCTTATGAATCTGGTAAAAATGTTTTGAAAGACATCAGTTTTAAGGTCGACCCCGGACAAACAATTGCACTAGTTGGACATACTGGTAGCGGCAAGAGTTCAACGATTAATATTTTAATGAGGTTCTATGAGTTTGCTAAGGGAAAAGTTGAGATTGACGGGACCGATATCAGGGAATTCAGTACGAAGGAATTACGACGGAAGATGGGGTTGGTATTACAAGATTCATTTCTATTTTATGGCGATATTGCATCAAATGTCAGAATGTTTGACCAAAATGTTTCTGATGAACAGATTAAGCAGGCAGCGGAGTTTGTCCACGCCGACCATTTTATAGAAAAACTACCAAAAAAATATCATACAAAGGTAATAGAGCGCGGAGCAACATATTCGGCTGGTGAGAAACAGTTATTGTCTTTTGCGAGAACAATTGTTAGAAATCCAAAGATTTTGATATTGGATGAAGCAACTGCCAATATCGATACACAAACAGAATTAATGATTCAAGAAGGTCTTAAGCAGATGAGGGCTGGTAGAACAACAATCGTTATTGCCCATAGATTATCAACAATTCGTGATGCCGACCAGATCTTGGTTCTGGATGATGGAAGAATTACTGAAAGTGGAACGCATGATGAACTTCTGGCAAGGCATGGTAAATACTATGAGATGTATCAGCTGCAAACGACACAAAACGTATTAAATAACTAATTTTTATAATTAGAAACAAAAAAAGTAACAAATTATAAAAATTTTATGTGCTAACGTAAGTTGGTATCATACTAATATGAGCTTAAAATTGCAAACATAACGAAATTTTTGCTATGAATAATGGAAAGTTAGTTTGATAGCTTTGGTTTTGGAAAACACAGGTATAGCTAATTAAAAGGCTAGGTCGAAAATGAACTTTTGACCTGGTCTTTTTGATTTAAAAAAATAAGCTTACTATTGCAAAGTAATTTAAAAAGTGCTAAAGTAGATGATGTGATAAAAAAGGTAACAGTTACAAAAGAAAAATATTTACTTGGAGGAAACTATTATGACAAAAATGACAGCAGGACAAGCTTTAGCAAAAGTATTGGTTGATTGGGATGTTGACCACATTTATGGTATTACTGCGGATTCAATCAATAATACAGTTGATGGTTTTTATAAAGAAAAATCAAAATTAAACTATATTCAAGTTAGACATGAGGAAACAGGAGCACTTGCAGCTGCAGCTGATGCTAAGCTAACTGGAAAAGTAGGTGTTAGCTTTGGTTCTGCTGGACCTGGTGCGGTCCATTTGTTGAATGGATTGTATGATGCAAAGATGGATCATGTACCTGTTTTAGCAATTGTTGGACAATCTGCAACAGGAGTTATGAATACAAACTTCTTTCAAGAAATGAACCAGGATCCAATCTTTGTGGACGTTGCAGCATTTCATAAGCAAGTTGTTAGTGCAGATCAGATACCTTATGTGGTTGATGAAGCAATTCGTTCTGCATATGCAACAAAATCTGTTTCTGTTGTGATTGTTCCAGATGATTTATCAGGACAAGAAATTGAATTTAATGGTTTTAAGACGAAACCACTAAAGGCAATCACAACCCAAGTTGTCCCAAAGCAAGAAGATATTGAGACTGTCTTGAGTGCTTTAAAGGAGGCAAAAAATCCAATTTTGTGGGTTGGCAAAGGTGCTTATGGTGCACGTAAAGAAGTTGTAGCAGTTTCAGAAAAATTTGGATTACCAGTCTTATCAACAGCACCAGCAACGGGCGTGATGCCAACAAGTCACAAAAATTTTATGGGTTCATGGGGGCGTTTAGGTACAAAACCAGCCTTTGAAGCAGGATTAACGAGTGATTTAGTGCTTTTTGTTGGAACTAATTTTCCATTTGCAAGATACTTACCAGAGACTGCTAAGTTCATTCAGGTAAATAATAATCTTGCCGATTTAGGTAAGCAAAGAGATGCGGAGATTACGGTCTTATCAGATGCTAAACTATTTTTAGAAGAATTATTGAAAGCTGATTTTTCGGTTGAAAAACGTGCATTTCTTAAGGCGTTACAAATTAATAAACAAAATTGGGATAACTGGTTAGATGAGCTTGCTTCCGATGACAAAGGGGGCTTGAGTGCAGAAGGTGTCATGCGCGCGATTAAAGAGAGTTCGAGTGATAATGCGGTCTTTGGTCTTGATGTTGGCAACAACACAGAATGGGCAATTCGTCAATTACCATTTGACAAGCAGCAAAAGTTCTCGATGTCGGCATGGTATGGCACAATGGGTTTTGGATTGCCAGCAGGTCTTGCTGGTAAGCTCAGCTATCCGGAGCGTGAGGTTTGGACGATTTCAGGAGATGGTGGATACGCAATGGTAATGCCAGATTTATTGACAGAAGTTAAATATAACTTACCAGTTATCAATGTAGTACTTGAGAATAAGGCGTTTGGATTTATTCAGCATGAAAAGCTGATGGCACAGCAAGCACTTTATGGAATTGATTTATTGGGTGCAGATTGGGCACACATGGCAAAGGATATGGGTGCAATTGGATTTACGGTATCCAATCTTGCAGAGTTAAACGATACTATGAAAAAAATTAGTGAGTTACAGGTGAGTGGTAATAAAAAACCAATTGTAATTGATGCAAAAATCAAGAATGTGGATCCAATTGATACGAGCTTCGTAACGGTGGATGAAAATATTTTTGGCAAAGATATGGTTGAAACATATAGAAAGCAATATGATATTAGTGAGGAAGCTCAGCCAGCGCTTTCAAGTATTTTAGAACAAATCGAAAACTAATTATTGAAAAGAGTGATGACGATGTTAATTATTAAATATTTTAATCAAGGGATTAAAGAAGAAATCAAGTATAATTCAGCTGACCAATTTGTTGCTCGTCAACAACTTGAAGTTCCTGATTTACAGGATTACTATCAAATTATTGAAGTGTTACTTGATGGGAAACCAATAGAAGATTTTAAGGGGACAACGATTATTGACTTATTTAATTACTATAATGTCCTTGACTGACTGTAAGCTAAAATAATTACAGACAAACCGCTTTAAGATTTGTATTTTACTAACTAAATAAAAATAATTTATACAGAATTATCAGATAAAACTGGGTCAAAAATTAAATTTTGATTCAGTTTTTTTGTTTTTGAGACTGGATCAATGAGTTGTCTTCCATGAATTAGCATTTCTCGGCTAGCTTTGAAATTCATAGCAAAGTGCATGCTGTGTTTTTAATTTCAAGTTAGTACTAAAAGTCTACTGTCTTATGTTGAACAGAGTTAATAATTGGTAGTTGTAATTAATTTAATTTGTTACTATGATATGATAAGTAATATCAAGCTTTATAGAAAGGAAGGTATCACTTATGAAACCAATTATTGGAATACCTAGTGACCAATTAATTGAGGCAAATCCAAGAATGCCTGGAGATTATTTGGTATATGCTCCACATGATATAAAAGAAGCTGTTTATGCGGCAGGTGGGATTCCAATTATTCTGCCATTCCCTGAAAAGTTCACGGATGTTGAAGATTCAATTCAAGGTATAATTGCAACGATTGATGGATTAATACTTCCAGGTGGACCAGATGTTGACCCATTATTTTATGGTGAAGAACCTATCCCAGAGATTGGTATGACTCTTGGGATTAAGGATAAATTTGAAATTGCGTTAATAAAAGAAACGCTAAAAGTTGGGAAACCAATATTGGGAATTTGTCGTGGGATTCAAATCTTGAATGTTGCTCTAGGTGGAACACTATATCAGGACTTAGAAGCACAAAATCCAAATGTGAAAATCCAACATGCGCAAGCAACTTTGGGTCATTTCAAAACTCATCATGTCAAGATAGAAGAAAAGACACACTTGAATGATTTATTGGGAGAGAATTCTGTGGTGAATTCGAGACATCATCAAGCAGTCAAACAAGTTGCAGAGGGACTAACAGTAGCTGCAATATCTCCCGACGGAATTGTTGAGGCGGTTGAATCTGAGAACAATCATCAAATTCTTGCTGTTCAATGGCATCCAGAAAATTTATGGCAAAATGACGAAGTACAGTTCAAGTTGTTCACAGATTTTGTAGCGCGTGCAGCCAAAGAAAAATAGAGGCAAAAATATGCTAGGAGAAAATACAAAAAACATAATTGATCACTTGGATGAACAAGGGATTGAGCTTCTGGAATTTATTTATGTAGACTATACTGGAATTCCTCGCGGAAAGACGATCTTCCTTTCTGAAATAGGAAACCATTTGAGTTCCGGTATGGGGATTACAAAGGCAATGCCAGCTTCAACGATGCGTGATGAGATTGTTTCTATTGAAGGTATGAATGCAGTCGGAGAATACCGGCTCGTTCCAGATTTAAGATCATTACAGATATTACCCTATGCACCAACTGTTGCGACAATGATGTGCGATTATCGGGATCAAGATGGTTGTAAGATGGAATTTGATCCGCGTGTTTCCCTCCAAGCTGTTGTGGCGGAATATAAAAAGCTTGGTTTTGAGATAAAAATGACCTATGAGAATGAATTTACCTTGTATCAAAAAACAGATAATTCATTGGAACCTTATAATCCCAAAATCTGCTTTGCGGCTGAAGCAATGGATAATACATATCATTTTCTTCCAAAACTTATTAAAAACTTGCGCAAAGTTGGAATAGATCCAGTTGAATATTATCCAGAAGCAGGTGCAGGACAGCATGAGTTGCCAATTGCACCAACAGATCCACTGACAGCGGGTGATAATGAGATTAGATTGAAGAGAGTCATAAAAAAATTTTTCGCAGATAATGAATTATATGCAACATTTGCTCCCAAGCCGAATTTGAAATCTGCTTCTAACGGTGCCCATATCCACATGTCGTTATGGAAGGATGGCACGAATGTTCTGTATAACCGGGATGACCAATTGGAATTAAGTCAAATTGGTTATTACTTTGTTGGTGGACTGTTGCAGCATATCGATGCGCTGCTCGCGCTTACTTGTCCAACAGTCAACTCCTATCAAAGACTGCAACCAGGTCACTGGAGTTCTGCTTATGCAACGTTTGGCAAGGATAACCGAGAGGCGGCAATTAGAATTCCTTCAACTTTTAGAGGAGACAGAACAAATTCAATGAATATTGAATTAAAGGCAAGTGATGCAACTGCTAACCCTTATCTGGCCCTAGCTGGAATTCTTAGTGCTGGCTTAGAGGGGATTAAGAATAAAAAAGCACCTTTGACACCGGTTGATGTTGCACCAGAAACGCTGACTGAAGATATGAGGAGAGAAAAGAAAATTAATCGCTTGCCACAGTCTTTGGGTGATGCCCTTGCTGCCTTAAAAAAAGACTCCGTAATGATCAAAACTTTCTCAAAGCTTGGGATTGAAACTTACATTAAAGTTAAACAAGCTGATATTGCTTATTTCGAAAATAAAACTGCTGAAGAAATAGCAGCAGAACATCGCGACATATACTAGGAGGAAAAATGGATTTAGCAGAATTTGTTCAATCAATGCCGCTTTTGGACCATCATTGTCACTATTTAATAAGTGCGAAGGCTAAAGACAGAGAAACACGACTAGCTCAGGTTTCGACTGAAGCTGCTAATAGTTATCCTATCGAAGATACAAAAAATAGGCTGGCTTGGTGGACATTCAAGGAAGAGGCAAAGCATTTTTATAAAAAAAACGATCAGAATTTCTTGCAACCTTTTACCAAGCAAGAATATATAGAATATAACCGTTCAATTTTTAGACACTATAATTACCAAATGCTACTAATCGATACAGGTTTTGTTCCAAATGATCCTGTAACAAGCATAGCAGAAACACAGGAAATAACGGGTGTCACAGTCTATACAATTTATCGAATAGAAACGCATGCAGAAAGCTGGATGCAAAAAGAAAATAGTTTTGAAAAATGGTGGCAAGCTTTAACGACAGATGTGGCAGATGCTAAGAAAAATGGATTTGTAGGATTTAAGTCGATTGCTGCATATCGTTTTGGTCTTAGACTCAAAAAGGTGGCTGTGGCAGATGCCATGAAGGCATTCACTAGCTGGAAAGAATCCGGAAGGACGCGTTTGACTGATGCAACACTCATCTGTTTTATTTTATGGAATCTTGCACCTCTTTTAGTTGCACAGAAAATGCCTTTGCAGTTTCATGTTGGGTATGGTGATGCGGATACAGATATGTTTGAAGGAAATCCATTATTGATGCGCTCTTTTTTGAATGAATGGAGTATGAAAGGTCTAATAGTTGTCTTATTACATTGTTATCCATATCATCGTGAAGCAGGGTATCTTGCCAGTGTGTTTCCAAACGTATATTTTGATACTTCTTTGATTAATCCATTAGGGCCTGCTTCAGTCGTACGGGTCTTAGATGAGGCACTTGAGCTGGCACCATACTCACGCTACTTATTTGCATCTGATGCAAGTACCTATCCTGAGATGTATGGTGTAGCAGCCAAAAGGTTTAAGGAAGCATTAATTCAACATTTTACTAAATTGAAGGATGTTCCAACCGAGCAAAAAGAACAATGGATTAGAATGATTTGTTATCAAACCAGTACTAATTTATATTTGAAAGCGAGAAACAAAAGGGAAAATGAAAAATAAAAGATTATCGTTATTAGAGGTCATGGGACTATCAGTAGCTATGTTAGCACCAACTGGAGCAATGGCATTTAATACAGCCGGAGCAGTAGCAAGTTCAGGAGTTGTTGCACCACTCGGATTCTTGCTGGCGGGCATAGGCATATTATTTGTTGGGATTTCTTTTGTCACCTTAGGGAGAAATATTGAAGGGGAAGGATCAGCCTATGCGTATAATGCCAAAGCCTTAGGAGAAAAAACCGGTTTTATTTCTGGATGGCTACTTGTTTTAACATACGTGACATTTGCATTCAGTAGTTCGGCGGTCGTTGGCAATTTCTTGAACGTTTTTTTTAAGCATTTTGATATAAATCTTCCTATCCCTTTATATGTGATTGCTGTTTTGTTGATTGGCGGAGCGTTGAGTCACCTTGGAATTGAATTTTCTACGAAATTTGCTATTATTTTGGAGCTGTTTGCAGTAGGTGCTTTGATTATTTTGACAGCAGCAATATTGTTTCAAGGCGGCGATGCTGGAATTACCTCCAAACCGCTGGATCCAGCAAATGGAACAGTTTCTGGGATTGGAGCAGGGATGATTTTTGCCCTGATGTCATTTGCGGGTTTTGAAGGGGCAGCAACAATTGTACCAAGAGCAAAGAAGCCTGCTAAAGCTATTACTGTTGCAATTTTTGGATCTGTTGTTTTTGCAATGATTTTCTATTTTGTTGTTAGCTACACAGAAATCATTGGTTTTGGAACTTCTAATATTGTTAAAATGCAAAATTCAGCGGCTCCTTTGAATTACTTATCAATTAGATACGTTGGAACTTGGATGGCAATTTTTATAGATTTTGCTTCTGTTACCAGTTATTTTGCCTGTTACTTCGGTGCTTTGAATGCTGGAGCCTTTATGATTCAAGCACTAGCAAAAGAGGGATATCTGATGTCTTGGATGGGTGAGCTAAAGGGAACAAAAAAGACACCGGTCCATGCACTTGATTTGATAACTATACTGTCATTGATTTTCTATGCAATAATTGGGATTGGAATTGGAGTTAGCGCTGGAAATTATTATAATTATTTAGGGACAATTGGTGTGATTGCTTTATTATTGGTTTATGTTTTAGTCAGTGTTGGAGCAATTGCATTCTTTCGGAAAAAGGGTAGTAATAATCTTTTCCTTTTATTTATACCGCTGGTTGCAATTTTACTAATGGCTTTTCCTATTTATAGCAACTTGTGGCCAATTCCAGCGTGGCCGATGAATATATTCCCATACATTGTCTTTATCTGGGTAATAATCGGCTTTTTTATACCAAAGAAGAAACGTTAATATTTTAAATGAGATAGTTAAGCGAAAAGGGGAGTGCATCTTTAGGATGAATGACCTATTTCGCTTTTTATGTATAAAAATAATTTAAAAGGAATTCGTTTTCTTTTACGAAAGTACAGCAAAGAATTATTTTAAAAACTAAAATATTATATAGCGGTCAAATATGATAGGCTTTAAGTATAAGAATGAGAACGAAATTTTGAAGGAGGTTGTAATTAATGAAAATAGGAGTGGTTGGACTAGGCAATATTGCGCAAAAAGCCTATTTACCAACGTATTCAAAAATCAGAGATCAAGCAGATTTTATTTTTGCAACGCGAAACGAAGAAGTCCGAAACAAACTAACGAAACAGTATAATTTGACGAAAACTGTCAAAACTGTTGATGAGCTTGTTGCGCAAAATATTGATGCTTGCTTTATCCACAGTGCGACAGCTGCTCATTATAAACTCGCTAGAAAATGCTTAGAAAAGGGGATTCATGTTTTTATAGATAAGCCGGCTAGTGAGAACATAAAGCAAGTTAAAGAACTACAAAGGCTGGCATTAAAGCAATCTAAAATATTAATGATTGGGTTTAATAGGCGGTTTGCTCCAATGGTTGAGCGGTTAAAGAAAGTTAAAAATAAAAGAATTATTTCATTGCAGAAAAATCGGGTCAATGCAATTAGCGATCCAAAATTTATGATTTATGATCTTTTCATTCATCTTGTCGATACGGCAGTTTATTTGCTTGATGATAAAATCATTCAAACTAATAGTAAGATCATTCAAAATGCGGGTAAGCTGGAGATGATCACGTTGACAATAGAGACTGCAAAGACACTTGTTAATCTGACAATGGATTTAAATAGCGGTTCTAACCGGGAATTATACGAAGTGACGAGCAGTACAGGAACCTATGTACTGGAAAATCTTGCACAATTGAAGATATATCACGAAAATAGCAATGAGACATTTTCTTTTGATGATTGGGATAACCCGCTTTATGTTAGAGGATTTGAGCAGATGGTGGCTAACTTTATAACATCAGTCAAGACGATGACATCAAGTGATTTGCGGCAGAAAAACGTTTATTTAAGCCATAAGATCTGCGATGAAATAATAAATAAAATTCAGCAATAAAAGTTATATTTGGGGGAGATTATACTGAAGACACAAAAAGGTACGGTGAAAATATCTGAAAGAATACTGATATTAATCTTGTTTTTTATTATCGGAATTATCGCGGGTGCTGTTAATGTCAGTGCTGACGGTTTTGATATTAAAAGCTATGATGTGAATGCAGATGTTCAGAAGGATGGTAATGTTTGGTTAACGCAAAAGATAAAATATGATTTTGACGGTTCTTTTCATGGGGTCTATTATAACCAAGATATTAAAGGAATTAGTGGTGTTTCCAACGTAAGCGTTGAGACGATTGAAGATGGCAATGTAGAGAAGATTCCATTGTCTGTTAAGAAAAGTAACAATACTTTTTCTCAGATACAATCAGCAAATCAGTTAAAGCTAAAAGTCTATCACAGTGTTGCGAACAAAGAAGTGACCTTTGTTTATCATTATTTATTACATGGGGTAGTCAAAAATTATAAAGATACAGCTGAATTAAATTGGAAAATAATCGGGGCTCATTGGGATGTTGCACTCAATAATGTCAAGATTAAGATTGTGTTGCCTCAAAAAAATATTACAAAGTTGCAAGCTTGGACACATGGAGAGTTAAGCGGCAAGACGATAGTGAGCAAGAAACAGGGAAATGTAAAAATCTCATTGAGAAGGAATCCCGCTAATACTTTTATTGAAAGTCATATTGTTTTTCCAACAAGCGTGACTGCACTAAATCAAAATACTAGTGAGCAAAATGCTTTAAAATCTATCCAGAAAAAAGAGCGGACATTGGTCATGGAAGCAAATGAAAAAAGGAAGCGTCAAGAACAAAACAAATCCTTTTTTAAGAAAATTATGCTTTTTCTTATAATTATCTTAATTCTTTTATGGTTTATATGGAGTTATATGAATCCCGGAAATAAAAGCAAAAAGGTGCGTCCAATTGTTCATTCGTATGAGATTCCAAGTCCTTCATCCGAGGTTACACAAGTCATATATCGGGATAAGAAACCAGATACTGCTGCTTTTAGTGCATTTATGTTAGAACTAGCGGCTAATCACCAAATCGAAATAGAAGAATCAAGCAAAAAGAAGAAGGATTTTAACGTTATTTTGAAAGATACTAATCTTGTTCGAGACTATAGTATCTTTAGAGTCCTGTTTAATACTGTCGGAGATGGGAATCAATTCACGTTGTCTAAATTAAAGAAATTTGGTAAGAAGAAAAAAGAAGGTAAGGGGCTCTTTACTGCATATTCTTTGTGGCAACAAAAGGTTATGGAGGATGCAGATAAAATAGAATATAAGGATAAGCGGAATATAAGTTTGAGGAAGAAAGCCTTAGCATGGCTAATCGTCACAACATTAGTCACAGTGACTACATTGTTTTTATTAGCAAACAACTTTATTGTATGTGGCTTCTTAGTAATTTTGTATGCTGTTTTTGTATTTTCCTGTATCCATTATTATCGGTCACATGCACCATATTCTGAAAAAGGACAGGCACTAAAGTATCAGATTATGTGTTTCAGAGGAATGCTTAATGATATCGGAAATTTCGATATGAAAAAAGTTGGTGACCTAGTGTTGTGGGAACAAATTTTACCTTATGCAGTTTCATTAGGATTGGCAAAGAAGGTAATAAATGCGCTGAAAATTAATTTTGCGACAGCTGAACTCACTACGATGGGTGTCTATTATCCAATTTTGCTTGGTGGAAATTGGAATTTCAACGATACAATGACAACAAGTATGAGTTCTGCAATTACGAACTATAATAGTTCCGTTAGTGGCGGTTCTGGCGGCTTCAGTGGTGGTTCGTCTGGCGGCTTTGGGGGTGGATCCGGTGGCGGTGCCTTCTAAATCACAAAGGGGTCTAGGTTAGTATGGATTTCTGTAGTACAATTATACAGGTACTATTAAAATCATTTTTAGTTGAGGTTTATCATGAATAAGTTAATTGAGCTTTTTGAAAAATACAAACAGGTTATTGCTTATCTTTTTTGGGGTGGAGCAACAACTGTAATTAATATCGGAATATTTGAAATCTGGCATTTACAAGGTCTGAATTACCAAGTCGGGAATGTGATTGCGTGGTTCGTCTCGGTTCTTGTTGCGTATATTTCCAATAAGCTATGGGTATTTAAGACACCGTTTGGGACTCTTAAAGAATCTTTACACGAGTCAGGTGCATTTTTTTTCTATAGATCGGTAACATTAGTGCTGGATATCGTGATTACTTGGGTAGGGATTTCTTTATTAGGATGGAATCCACTTTTGGTCAAAATAATTGATAATGTTATTGTGGTTGCTGCTAACTATTTCTTCAGTAAGTGGTATATTTTTAAGAAAACAATTCATTAATATTTTCTATATTATAATTTTTTCGTAGTTTATAGGGTCGGTAACTAAGAAAACTTATGTTTTTAAGCGTGAAAGATAATGACACCAGAGAGCAACATCTGGTGTCATTTTTTCTATTCATTTTCTAATGAATAATAAAAAAACGGGTTGGTAAAACTAAGCATATAGCAAAAATTTATTTTGAAAGAAAATAAATAGTCAATAATACTTTTTTTATAAATTCAAAAGTAAACGGTTCCAATTGTAACAATCCTTATATAATAGTATTTAAAGATGAATATGAGAAGTGAAAACGCATAAAAATGTCCTTTTTTCACGAGATGAGTATTAAAAAATATAATGTGATGTTTGTTGACATAAAGAAATATATAAATTATAATTCGATATAAATTAAGAGAATGAAGTGATAAGATGAAGTCAGCATTTGATTTAGAAACAATTCCAGATGAAAAACAGAGAATCGAGTTATTAACACGAGAATTAGTCGCCACAAAAAGTGTCAACGGAACAAAAGGTGAAGTTGTTTTAGTGGAGAAACTTGAAAAAATCCTTAGAACCTTTACGGTTTTCAAGAAACATCCTGAGTGGGTTTGGACACAGAAGATTGAGGGGGATGAATTAGGAAGAAAAAATATTTTTGCGTTTCTCGGTAAAGAAGGGATTCAAAAAACAGTTTTATATCATTCTCACTTCGATACTGTTGGTTTGGAAGACTTTGGATCAATTAAGGAGAAGGCACTGGATCCGACTTATCTAGAACAATATTTTACAAATTATGATAGTGATCGTGAAGTTCAAAATGATGCAGACACGGGAGATTGGCTTTTCGGTAGGGGTGCGCTAGATATGAAAAGCGGAGACGCTGTAAATATTGTTAATTTATTATATTTCAGTGAACACCCAGAGCTTCAAGAAGGTAATTTATTGTTCATGGGTAATTGTGTGGAAGAAAATGATCATAGTGGAGTAATTGCTGCTTTAGATGAGTTGAAGAGATTACAAGAAGAATGGAATTTACAATATAGTGTGGCTATCAACACTGATTTTATTAGTCCTAAGTATGCTGGTGATACACAGAAATATATTTATTACGGCGCTGCTGGCAAAACATTGACTTGTTTCTATATTAAGGGAATTGAGACTCATGTAGGTAACACTTACGCTGGGATAGATTCAACGTTAATTGCAAGTCGCATTAACCTATTAATCAATAATAATCCTGATTTTGTTGAAGATATTCCAGGTGAAGAAATCTTACCATCTTCGTGCCTTATGTTGCGTGATCAAAAGGATTTTTATAATGTGCAGACAGCAAAAGTAACTGAGATGTATTTCAATACCTTTACGTATAAGAAACCGGTTTTTGAAATCATTGAACAGTTAAAGATCGCGGTTAAGTCAGATTGTGGAAAATTAGTGAATGAAGCAAGGCAGCGCGAAAATAAATTTCTTAGCAAATTGAATTTTCCAGAGGTTGACAATACACGCAAACTCAATGTATACAGCTTTGAGGAATATCTTAATCACCTGGACGATTTGGGAATTGATTGGCAGTCACTTATTGACAGCTTTATCATCAGTAACCCTGAATTAGATAAGCGTTCTGCTGGATTTGAGCTGATTGACTATCTTGATCAGCAAGTTAACGATAATGAGGCCAAAGTTGTTTTATTCTTGGCGCCTCCATTTTGTCCGCATAACAGCATCTCACAAGACTCAAAGGTGTATCAGGATTTAGAAGAGGTGTTACAGAAAAACAACGAAAAAATTGATTTTACAATGAAACAATTCTTCCCATATTTGTCGGACAGCAGCTATTTAATGATTGATGAAACTCCACAAGAAATAGCAAAGATGAAGAATAATTTTCCACTTGTAGAACAACTATATCCGTTACCTTATGAAAAAATGCGAGAGTTAAACATTCCTGCAGTTGATATTGGTGTTTATGGCAAAGGTGCGCATACTTGGAAGGAAAGGGTTTATAAACCTTATTCATTCGGAATACTGCCTAAGCTAATTAGAAACTACACTCAAAAAATTTGGCAAGATTAAGGAGAATAGAAGATATGTTTGTAAGAAATGGAACAGCGGTATTAAAAAAAGTTTTAACCTGTCCTCCTACTTTTTTGGATGAGGCTGCACCAATTAATGAAATTTCAAAAAAATATCAAGATCAACCATTAGATAAGGCAAAGCTGCTAGACGAATATCAGCAGTTACTAGATGCTTACGCAAAAGCAGATGTGCAAGTCGAGCAGCTGACACCTCAAGAGAGCATGACTAATTCGGTTTTTGCACGCGATTTTGGTGGATGTGTAAAGGAAGGATATATATTAGGTAATTTCAAGGAACCATTACGTTATGCGGAGCATGCAGCATATGAAGAAAAAATGGCAGAACTAGGAATTCCTAAACTCTTAGAAGTAAAAAAAGGACTTTTTGAGGGTGGTGATTTTGCTTTTTTACGAGAAGATATAATTGCGGTCGGAATAATCGAAAGAACCAATATGGAGGGATTTAACGAGTTGAAAGAGGGACTAAAACCTCTTGGGTACCAGGTCTATCCTGTACCAGCAGATTCACGATACTTGCATTTAGATATGTGCTTTAATCTGGTTGATGACAATCTAGCAGTCGCATACGAAGAGGGGTTACCAATCGAATTTAAGGAGCTACTGAAGAAATTAAAGATCGAAATTATTAAAGTCCCTGAAGAAGCGATATTTCAACATGGGTGCAACTTGGAAAGCTTAGGCCAACATAGAGTTTTGTCATTGGAACAAAATAAAGATGTGAACAATGCCTTGCGTGAACATGGAATGGAGGTAATCGAATTAGATATTACTGAAACTTTAAAAGCAGGTGGGGGACCACATTGTATGACATTTCCGCTAGATCGTATATAAAAACTGGAGGGGTTTACTATGAAAAAAGGATTCAAAAAGGGATTGGGAGTTATTGGAGCAACACTTGCTTTAGGATTGATACTAGCGGGTTGCAGTAGCAGTTCGAGTTCTGATAATAGTGTTAAGAAAATTCAGGATAAGGGAACTTTGGTCGTTGGAACATCTGCTGACTATGCACCATTTGAATTTCCAATAGTAAAAAATGGAAAGAAACAGATTGTTGGATATGATATGTTGATTGCACAAAAGATAGCTAACGACTTGCACGTTAAGTTGAAGATTGAGAATACTGAATTTTCGTCTTTAATTTCTGAATTAAAGGGTAACAAAATTGATTTGATACTTGCTGGAATGGTTTCGACAAATCAACGTAAAAAAGCAGTTGCTTTCTCAAAATCTTATTATACGGTTGAAAATGTTTTATTAGTTCAAAAGAAAGATGCTGATAAATATAATTCTATTTCTTCATTAAAAGGTAAACAAGTAGGTGCACAACAATCCACGACACAACAAGAAATTGGGCAAACACAGTTAAAAAATAGTAATTTAGTTACAGAAAGTCTGGTAACTAGTTTAACAACTGAGCTCTCTGAAGGAAAGTTGGATGGAGTGATTGTTGAAAATGAAATTGCGAATAATTATTTAAAACAATATCCAGATAAATATGCAGTTGCAAAAGTTAAATTAACAACACCTAAGCAATATCGTCAAGTTAATGTTGCCCTTAGAAAAGGTGATAAAGCCCTGCTTAAGAGAGTAAATAAGGAAATTACAAAGTTACAAAAGAGTGGGGAAATGACAAAATTATTTAAGCAGGCTGAAAAAATACAAACTAAATACAGTAAGTAGTCAAAAGTAAAGGGTGAAGACAATGTTCGATTTTTTAAAGCAGTACTATCCAGTTTTTCTTGAAGGAACTGCGCAAACAATTTTAATTTCAATAATCGGTATCGTTATCGGCATCCTTTTGGGCCTCATTTTTGTAATGTTCCGGCTATCGAAGATCAAGGCTCTTTCTTATATTGCACGCGTTTATATTGCGATTGTTCGTGGAACGCCAGCAATGATTCAAGTCATGTTGATTTATTATACACTTTCTAATGTATTAGCCGTGCCACAGATTCAGTTTTTGGGTTCTGGATTGGACAGAGTTATTCCCGGGTCAATTGCATTGGGAATAAATTCTGGCGCATATACAGCTGAGATCTTCCGCTCAGGTATTATTTCAATTTCAAAGGGTCAGACTGAAGCAGGAATATCATTAGGATTGAGTGAAAGAACAACAATGTTTTCGATTATATTACCTCAAGCAGTTAGAAATATCTTACCTGCATTAGGTAATGAATTTATTTCATTAGTCAAAGAGTCCTCAGTGCTGTTTTACATTGGTGTCCAAGAAGTTACAGCGCAAGCCCTTGGAGTAGGTGGAACCTTGTATAATTTTGTTCCTCCTTTAATCGTTGCGGCAATTATCTATTTTGTGCTCACTTTTGTTCTTTCTCAGCTAATGCAAATAGTAGAAAGAAGAATGGGTCGCAAATATATACAGAGTAATTAGGGAGGGCAACCAATGGCAGAAGAAAATATTATTGAAGTAAAGAACTTGAAAAAAGCTTATGCGGATAATGTTGTTCTTGAGGATATTTCATTTACAGTAAGAAAATCAGAGAAGGTTGTTTTGATAGGACCATCTGGTGGTGGGAAAAGTACTTTGTTAAGATGTCTAAACAGACTTGAAGGTGATTATTCCGGAAATGTTATCTTTGAAGGAGAGGAACTAAATAGTGCCAGCAAAGATAAATTACGGGCACTCAGACAAAAAATGGGAATGGTCTTTCAGCAATTTAATCTTTTCCCAAATAAGACTGTTCTTGAGAATATTACATTTGCGCCTGTTAAGCTGAGAGTAGATACACCAAAGCAAGCAATTGAGCATGCGCATTCTTTATTGAAGCAGGTTGGATTGTCTGAAAAGGCAGATGCATATCCGCAATCGTTATCAGGAGGACAACAGCAACGTGTAGCAATTGCGCGGGCACTTGCCATGAATCCCGAAGTCATGTTATTTGATGAACCCACCTCCGCACTTGATCCAGAGGTGGTTGGAGAAGTACTGGGTGTAATGGAAAAATTGGCGGCTGATGGGATGACGATGATTATCGTTACTCATGAGATGTCTTTTGCTCAAAATGTTGCAGATAAAGTTTTATTTATGGATAAGGGAAAGATTGCTGATAGTGGTAATCCAAAGTATATTTTTGAAGAAACTAAAAATACGCGGACACAATCATTTTTATCTAAAGTGATGTAGGCCGTGAATGGAGTGGATAATGTGGTTAAGTCTTTATATGAACGTTCATTAGAAGTATTGCCTCCTGTTGCGAAGAGGTCAACAAAACTCGGTGTAACAAAAGGAGAAGGGGTCTATCTTACTTCTGAAGATGGCGAACAATATCTCGACTTTGCAGCTGGAGTAGGCGTTGTTAATTGCGGACATAATAATCCCAAAGTTGTTGCGGCAGTTGAAAAACAGTTGCATGAACTTGTGCATGGCGGGCACAATGTCGTTTATTATCCTTCATACATTGAATTGGCTGAAAAATTAGTGAAAAGAGTGGGAGAAGATTATAAAGTCTATTTCTCTAACAGTGGTGCTGAAGCTAATGAAGGAGCTGTGAAACTCGCATTGAGTGTTACAAAGAGAAATGGAATAATTGCATTTACAAGTTCATTCCATGGACGAACGCTTCTGACGGCTGCGATGACAGCTTCAAATGCACAGTATCGTAAGAACTATGAAGGCGTATTGCCGCCAGTTTATCATGTTGACTTTCCAGATGTTTACAATTCGAAATTGAGTGTTGATGATGAGGTTGCAAGATGTGTAACTCAGTTGGAGAATCTCTTTCATAGTGTTTTGGCACCATCTCAGGTTGCCTGCATTGTTGTTGAGCCAGTTCAAGGAGAAGGTGGCTATTTACCAGCTCCTAAAACATTCTTAGAAAAATTACGAGCAATTTGTGATGAGCACGGCATATTATTGATCTTTGATGAGATTCAGAGTGGCTATGGCAGAACGGGCCACTTGTTTGCAAAAGACTATTATGGAGTTCAACCCGATATCTTGACTTCTGCAAAAGGAATTGCAAATGGAATTCCTTTGAGTGCAGTAATTGGAAAATCAGAATATATGGATCAATGGGAACCAGGAGCACATGGAGGTACATTTGGTGGGAATCCGCTTGCGTGTGCTGCAGGAAATGCGGTTTTGGATATTATGAATGATGATTTCCTGGGAAATGTACGACAGAAGGGTACCTATTTCAAAGAAAAACTAGAATTGCTGGCAAATAAATATGATGTAATCAGTAGTGTTCGTGGCTTGGGATTAATGATTGGTGTAGAATTTAGAAATCCCCAAACTAATGAACCTGCTACGGAGTTGGTTACAAAAATTAGAGCAGAAGCATTGAACGAGCACCTGATTTTGTTGAATTGTGGAGTATTTCATAATGTGATTCGTTTCATTCCACCCTTGATAGTTTCGTATGATGTTATTGATAAAGCATTAGAGATCATTGATCGAAGTGTAGCAAAAAGTCTAACTCAGTAATGGAAAGGGGTCGTAATATGGCATATAAGGTTATCAATCCATACTCTGGTAAAGTGGTAAAGGAATATGAGTTGATGTCTAATGGTGAGATTGCAGAACGCTTGGATCAAGCCCAAAATTTTTATAAGGCTCAAAAAAAGGTCCCAGTTTCGGAAAGAGCAAAAAAATTGTTGGAATTTGCTGCAATACTTGAGAAAAATCAAGATAAATTAGCAACAGAAGCTGCAATTAATATGGGAAAAAGAGTTGCTGAGGGTAAAGGTGAGATTTTGTTGTGTGCAAATTTAGCTCGTTATTATGCAGAACAAGGACCAGACTTACTAGAACCTAAGACTTATGCATATGCAGCTGGCAAAAAGGCACTTTTGGAACATCATCCGATTGGGATAGTTGTAAGCATTGAGCCTTGGAACTTTCCGTATTCACAAGTCATAAGAGTTTTAGCACCTAACTATTTGTTAGGGAACCCAGTTGTTCTCAAGCACGCAGGAATTGTTGCAGGATGTGCAAAATTACTCGAAGATTTGGCAATAGAAGCAGATCTTGGTGCTGGTGCATTTGCTAATCTTTTTGTGTCACATGATCAAATTGCTGAGATTATTGCGGATGAGAGGGTACAAGGTGTTGCTTTAACAGGATCTGAAGATGCGGGGCGGATAATTGCTGGACAAGCAGGCAAAAGTCTGATTAAATCGACGATGGAACTTGGCGGTAGTGATGTGTTTGTAATACTTGATGATGCGGATCTTGAATTGGCAATAAACGATGCTGTTGGTGCGCGGTTGCGGAATGCAGGTCAAGTATGTACTTCAGCTAAGCGCTACATTGTAGAAAAAGCTGTTGCTGCAAAATTTATTGCAGGTATAAAGCAGAAATTTATTAACATTAAATTAGGAGACCCACTAGCTGAAGATACTGAATTAGCACCATTATCCTCAAAAGATGCAGTTGAAGGACTTCAAAAGCAGGTGGAAGATGCTGTTGCAAATGGTGCTGATGTTTTAGTTCGAGGTGGCTCTGTTCAAGGCAACGGTTATTTCTTTAAACCAGTTGTTTTAACTAATATTAAACCCGAAAATCCAGCCTATTACCAAGAATTTTTTGGACCAGTGGCACAAGTTTATGTTGTCTCTAACGATGAAGACGTGATTGAGTTGGCTAATGATTCTTTCTTTGGACTAGCTGGGGCAGTATATTCGCAGAATGTAGAAAGAGCACATGTTGTTGCCTCTGAGATTGAAACAGGGCAAGTCTTTATTAACCGTCCGTCTGGGGCATATCCGGAACTGCCATTTGGTGGAGTAAAACATTCTGGCTATGGTCGAGAAATGAGTGACTTAGGGCTCTATGAATTTGCTAATGAAAAGATAATTGTGTTTAATTGAGTGATTTTATAAACGCAGACCAGATGCAATAAGAGAGAGGCAAGGTCAAAAGTTAAATTTTGATTTAGTCTCTCTATTTATTACGAATAAACGTGTTTGTTATTTTTTTAAAAATTGGAGGTCATCATGGAAGAGCGTGTAATGTATTTGAACTTACGGAAACAAGTTAATGATTGTAAGCCATATATAGCTGGTGAAACAGAAGCGTCGGTGTTAAGAAGATACGGATTGGATAAAGTTGTTAAGCTAGGTTCGAATGAAAATCCATTTGGTCCTTATAAGAATGCAAAAAAGGCTATGCAGGAAAGTTTAAAAGTAATTAATCGTTATCCTGAAGATGATTATGTAGAATTAACTGAAGTTCTCGCTAAAATTAATAATTTGGAAATCAAAAATGTTGCATTAGGGAGTGGGGCCGGCAATGTAATTGAAACAGTGGCTAGATTATTAATCGATGAGGGTGATGAGGTTTTAGTTGCTAAGCCAACATATCGTTTATATCGAGAAGTTTCAATCTTGATGGGAGCAAGTATCAAAGAGGTTCCAGTAAAAGCAGATTTCACGTATGACTTGGAAGTCTTGCAAGAAAGTATTTCTGATAAGACAAAATTAATTTGGATGTGCAATCCTAATAACCCAACTGGAGTAATCAATGATAGAAAAGAGATTGAACGGTTCATCGAAAATGTTGGCGAGGATGTATGGGTCGTGTTAGACGAAGCATATGCTGACTTTATAGATGAGGATCAGCGTCCTGAGATAGTGGAACTTTTGAAGAATAAGAAATTAATTGTTATTAGAACTTTCTCTAAGTTCTACGGGATGGCTGGAGCTCGAGTTGGCTACATTATGGCTCAAGCACCAGTAATTAGTGCGTTTGATACAATTACGGAACCATTTTGTGTAAACCGAACCGGACTTTTTGCTGCGAAAGCTGCTTTATTAGAGGATCAGGAACAAGCAAATAGGATAAAAGAGTTTATTTTAGAAGAACGTGAACGAATGAGTGCTGCTTTGAGTGAAAAAGGATTTACAGTTATTCCATCAAGTTCAAATTTTATTTTTGCAAAGTTACCTGATGGTTATTATTCTGCAGCATTATGTGAACAGCTCATGGAAAAGGGAGTTATCATTCGTGAATGTGATGCTTGGGGCTATCCCGAGTATGTGAGAATAACGATTGGAAGAAAAGAAGAAAATAATTTCTTGCTTAATAAATTGGCTGAAATTATTTGAAATTAAAAAAGAAGCAACTATGTCCTGTGTAATGATCTTCCCAAAAAATAGATATTTCGGTATAACTTTTTGAGAAGTGATTCATTTTTTGGCATAGTTGCTTCTTTTTTGTAATAACATAAATATACTAAAGCCCTAGGCGACCACCATGAACTTTAACGACATTAGAAGTAACGATAAAAGCTTCAGGATCTATTGCATGAATTGCGCGCAGTAATGGGCCATAGCTTTGATTGTCGACAACGAGCATTAGTATTGCTTTTTGGTTGTCACTATAACCGCCGCGAACATCATATACGGTCAGGCTGTGATCGACATTGAGAGCCATTGCCTGAATTTCCTTTGTTTTATGGAGGCTCATGACTTGAATTTGAAATTTGTGATCTAAGCCTGTCTCTATATAGCGCATTACCATAGAAGTAATGACTAACGAAAAACCGGCTAAAAAGAAGGCATTTAATCCCATCGTAAAAATATTAAAGAAGGTTACAATAAAATCAATAACTAGGAGTGAAATCGCAGTGTTGATATGAAAGTACCTACGGATGATTAGCGGTGGCACAGTTGTTCCACCACTAGAAGCATCAATGCGATAGAGCATTGCAATTCCAATTGCAAAAATTGTTCCACCAATAATAACCGCGAGGAGAGAGTCATCAACAATCTTGAAACTAGGTGTTAGATACATGAAAAAGGGTAACAGTAAACTACCCAATGTAATTTTTTGAACAACTTCTCTCTCTAAAAAGAAGAAAGCCAAAATAATCATAATGATGTTTATTACTAGGACTGAAATTGCTGTATTAATCCCAAAAGAAGCGTTCAACAAGATTGCAATTCCAGTTGCCCCACCTGCTGCAACCTCAATTGGTGAGTAGAAAAAATTGATAGAGATAACTATTATTTCAAGTGCCACGACAAGTATCAAAAAATTAATTATTGGTCTTTTGCTGAGGTTTTTTGGCATAGATGACTCCTTCCGTATTACTTGTTAGTAATATTTTACCAAAAATCCAATAATGACGCGAGAATTCTTGTACCAAAATCAGTATTTTAAGTTCTAGGACTTGAGAGTGTTAATTAGACGTGCAATATTTTCAGAAGTTTGTGCAATGTCTGCTTCGCTATCTTTAAATGCACATTCTAGACTTTTAGCACCAGAGACGGTTGAAAAAATAGCATCTATTACATTGTCTTGGTACAAAGCATCGACGTCTTTACCTACATATCCAGCAAGAGCAATTACAGGAGAGTTGGGAGAAATACTTTTAGCAGTTTGCGCAACTCCAAATGGTGTTTTACCATATTTAGTTTGAAAATCAATTCCACCCTCACCAGTGATGATGAAGTCTGCATCCTGTATTTTATTTTTCAAGTTTGAATAATCCACAACGATATCAATTCCGTGTTTCATTTGTGCTGTAGTAAAAGCTAATAGTCCTGCACCTAATCCGCCTGCTGCACCTGCCCCGGGTAATGCTGCCACATTTTTTTTCAGATATTTCTGCAACATTTTTGAGTAATGAACCAAACTTTCGTCTAGTTGCTGTACCATTTTTGCAGTTGCTCCTTTTTGTGGGCCAAAAACTGCGGAGGCACCATTTTTACCAGTCAATGGATTAGTAACATCGGATGCAATCACTATCTTGACCTTACTTAAACGGCAATCGACATTTTGAGTGTCGATTTTAGCAAGCCGTATTAAGGCTGCACCACCAAATGGTAATTCTTTTTCCTTTGAGTCTAGCAAATGGACACCAATAGCCTGAGCCATTCCAGCACCGCCATCATTTGTAGCACTACCACCGATGCCAAGAATAATTTCTTCCACATTGTGATCAAGAGCGTCAAGAATTAACTGGCCTGTTCCAAAAGTAGTTGTAATTAGTGGGTTGGCTGTTGTCTTATTAATGTAGCCAATCCCACTTGCTTCGGCCATTTCAATTACAGCAGTTTTAGAATTTCCAAGCAAGCCATAATTTGCAGTTACTTTTTTCCCGAGAGGGCCGGTGACTTCCTTCGAAATAATGGTACCATTTGTAGCATCGACGAGAGATTGGACAGTTCCTTCGCCGCCATCAGCCATTGGGACAAGTTCAAAAACGGCTGTAGGGAAAATTTTCGAAATGCCTTTTTTTATGGTCAAAGCAACTTCTTTAGCTGTTAGACTTCCTTTGAATGAATCTGGAGCAATGACAAATTTCATGTTTAAAAACCTCACTTAAAATTTTAGAAAACCAAAAATAATTGTTGCAGCTACCATAGCTGTAAGTCCTATGATAGACTCATAAAGGATACACCGTGAACGTTCTTTGATGTCCATATGCATTGCATTTGCAGTGACATGAAAATAGTTACCATGGGGAAGTTGGTCAATTACGATTGCTCCTGTATGAACCATAGCAGCTGCAGCAAGCGGAGTAACTCCAAATCCTAGGATTGCTTTTGAAAATGATCCTGTTGCCAAGATAACACCTGTTGAAGTCGAAGCAGAAGCTGCTGCCATTAAGATTCCTGATAATGGTGCAAGTAAAACACCTGAAATATGGCTAATTTTAATCAAATTAATGATTTGTTCTGGTAAGTTTGAAGAGGTAATGGTCGCTCCAATTGTACCAGCACCGATTAAAATCAAAACAACATCCGTCATTCGATTTATCCCAGAGGCTGCATATTCACGAATTTTATTGCTCTGTTTCATAGCAATCGTACCAATAATAGCGGCAAAGGGGAGTATGTAGAGCGCATCTAAGTTTAAGTTAGTTAGAAAAGTAATATGGAGAAGGGAACCAATTGGATTTAATAATAGCAAGACAACCGCTACTAAGGGAGTTACAAGTGCAGTTTTCAAAGTTGGCAATTGTTTGAGAGATTTTGAACTACTAGGTAATTCAAAATCATGGTCTGTGATCATCGTCCCTTTTTTCTTAAGCAAGTTTGCGATGAAAATTGTCATTGCAAGTGCTAAAATGGCAGGGATTAAATCAGCAACCATAACTTGACTTAACTGCAGGTTGAATCCCTTTGCAGCAGCAATTGTGTTGGGATTAGGCGAAATTATGTTACCTGCTTTTCCACCTCCAGAAAGCGCGATTAGTAAGGATAACTTTGAGATATGCATGCGCTGTCCGACTTCTAGGGCAATCGGTGCAACTATTAGAACAGCGACAGGGATGAAAACGCCAACGGCTGTAATGACCATTGTGGCTAGGGATAATGCAAAAAGTGCAAAGCGATCACCTAGTTTAGTGACAATTGCGCGGGCAATCGTATCAGCGGCTCCTGATTCCATCATGACGCCGGCTAACATTCCTGCTGCAAGGACACGTAAAACTGTGCCCATAACACTTTGTGAACCTTGAATTAAAATATTAATTGTTTGGACTAGGTTTGCACCACCAAGTAAGGCACCGATTATGGCACCTAAAATCAGTGAATAAACAGGGTTAACCTTTTTTAAAATTAAAATAATGGCAATCGCCAAACCGATTAATGCAGCCCACCAAGAAATCGTAAGAGAGGAACTCATTTAAAAACCTCCTAATTGTGAAAAAAGCATCAAAATAAACAACAGAGTACATTGTACTCATATGTGATAATAATTACAAGCCCTTTTGTGTGTTGCTGGATAAGTGTTTGTAATAAAATATATGCGTTAAAAGTACCTATTTATTTTTTATTTTTATAAGCTAATTTAATCACAATTTTTTAAAAAGTTAAGTCGATGTTATTAGAATAATCACTTTAAACAAAAAAAACGACCACTTGCGTAAAATCAGTTTACCTTTTTAACGACATATGGTGTACTTAACTAGAAGGGAAAGAGCGTATGAAGATTAGAGTAGAAATTGATGAAGCGGTTGAAGAAACTGAAGTGGTTATTCGGGCTGCTAGACAAACTGATGATATTAAAAAATTGTATGAAGAAATTTCAAGAAAGGTTATCAACAAAAAAATTAAATTATTTCAAGGAATAGCAGAATTTCACATAAGCAGTTCTAATATACTCTTTTTTGAAACTGATGAGAGAAGTGTAAATGCACATACAAAAACTGATTTATTTGAAACACACTTAAGATTGTATGAGCTTGAAAAGTTGTTACCGCAAAATTTCATGAGAATCTCGAAATCAGCAATTATTAATTTGGATGAAGTATACACGCTAACACGTAGTTTAACAGGAAACTTGGTTGCGTTTCATGAGTCTTATAAGCAAATATATGTTTCGCGAAAATATTTTAAGGATGTAAAAAAAAGATTAGAAAGTAGGGAAAAATAAAATATGAGAGCAAAACGCTTCTTTTTAGGAATTATAATTTTGATACTTGCAATATTACTTGTTTCAACAAAATTAGAAATTATTAGCTTTCAGTTTAAATTTTGGACAATTGTATTGACTGTGTTGTTTATATTTTTATTGGTACAGGGGATGGTATACAGGAGAATTTTACAAAGTGTCTTTTCAATAGCACTTTTGGTAATCCTTTATGCCAAAGAATTAGGGATTGAAAGATTAGGAACATGGACGATTATTTTAGTTGCATTCTTAGTGAGCGCGGGGTTGTCAATGATCTTTAAATCATTTGGCAAGAATAGAAAATGGTATTGGAATTGGAAACACAAAATAAGTTCACTTGAGACGGATACCTCTGAAAAGAAAATAAAAATCAATGAGAGTATGTCCAGCAGTGTTAGGTATATCAAGGCAAACAATCTTGAGCAAGTTGCCATTGATGCGCGGCTTGCATCTTTAAAAGTTTATTTTGATAATGTCCAAATTGAAGGGAATGAAGCAAATATATTTATTAATGGCTCATTAAGTGAAATAATATTGTTCTTCCCTAAAGAATGGAAGATTTCTGTCAATATCAACAGTGTATTGAGCGAAGTTAATACTGCACAAGAAGAAGGAAATGTTTTTGAGAAGAAAATATATCTCAGTGGGAATTTGAATCTAGCAGAATTAAAAATTAAGTATATTTAATAACTATTTTTGGGAGTGAATGTTTATATGGGAATTTTAAAACCCTATTTGAAAAATAATTATCTATCAATAATTGGTGCCGTTATTTCGGTAATTGTACTTGCCGGAAGCACCTTATGGCAGCCTAAGCTTTTACAAACAATTATGAAGGCGATCATTGCAAATAATCGTAATGAGGTCTATGACTATGGAATTCAGCTGATTGTTTTAGCACTAGTCGGAATCGTTGCGGGGATTGCAAGTACATTTTTTTCTGCTAAAGTCGCACAGTCAGTTACCACAGATTTAAGAGCAGATTTATATGCTAAAGTTCAAAAATTTTCTTTTGGAAATATTGAAAAGTTTTCAGCTGGCAGTTTAGTTGTGAGATTAATCAATGACATGAATCAGATTTTGAACCTAGTTATGACAATGTTGACACAAATACTACGAATTCCAATCCTTTTTGTGGGGGCGTTTATCTTGGGAATTATTACAATTCCTAGATTATGGTGGATTGAAATTGTAATGATTCTATTGATATTATCGTTAACAGGTGCTGTTTTCTCGCATATGGGTAATTTGTTTGGAAGATTTCAAAAGTGGTTGGATCAGATGAATACAGTTGCTAAGGAATCGATGCAGGGTATTAGGGTTGTTAAATCATTCAACCAAGAAAAAAATGAAACCAAGAAATTTGCGGCGACAGCAGATGAACTGAAAAATTTGAATTTGACAATTGGATACTTATTTTCATTATTGATTCCTGCTTTTATGTTAATTTCAAATTTGATGATTTTACTAGCAGTTTATTTTATTGGAGCAAAAATTGTAAGCCATCCAAATGATTTAGCAGCAATTGCATCCTTTATCTCTTATCTGATGCAATTAATGTTTGCTATCATAATTGGTGCGATGACAATGACAATGGCATCTAGAGGAATGATTGCATTAAAACGTGTCAAAGAGGTATTAGAAACAAAACCTGATGTTGTGTTCAATACCAGCTCAGATGAAAATTCTTTAACCTCAGATGTTGAATTTGAGAATGTTAGTTTTGCTTACCCCAATGCTAATGATGATTCTTTAAAAAACGTTTCATTTAAAATTAAAGCTGGTAGTTTTGTCGGAATTGTTGGTTCTACAGGATCTGGTAAAACAACTTTGGCACAGTTGATTGCGCGCTTATATGACCCAACAAAAGGTGGCGTTAAGATTGGCGGTAAAAATTTACAGACAATTACTGCAGCAACATTACGTACAACCGTTAGTTTTGTTTTACAAAAATCTATTCTTTTTTCCGGTACAATCGCAGACAATTTAAAACAAGGTAAAGCTGATGCAACAAATGAAGAGATGGAATGGGCACTAGACGTAGCTCAGGCTAAGGAGTTTGTCGATAAATATGAGGATGGTGTAAAACATCATGTTGAGGAGCGCTCGGCCAACTTTTCTGGTGGCCAAAAGCAAAGGTTGTCAATTGCACGGGGAATCATTGGAAAGCCTCAAATATTAATTCTTGATGATTCAACGTCTGCATTGGATGCAAAATCTGAGAAATTGGTGCAAAAGGCGCTTGAAAGTAAGATGCAAGCGACAACAGTCTTTATGATTGCTGAAAAAATATCTTCAGTAATAAAAGCAGACACGATTTTAGTGCTTGATAATGGTGAGTTAGTTGGAATAGGGACACACTCGGAATTATTAAAGAGTTCACCAATTTATCAAGAAATATATGCTGCACAGCTTTCACGGATAGGAGGACAAGCATAGTGAAGGATTTTAAGTTATCAATTGCATATTTCAAACATTATTTAAAACCTTACTGGAAAGGGTTGCTCTTTGTTGTAGCATTAACAATTGTTTCTACTTGGGCACAGATAAAAGCACCAGTTTATCTTGGAAAAGCTATGACAAACCTCAGCAGATATTTAGTTGCCTATATGAATCCGGCAACTCATCAAGAGGCATCCTTAGACAGCTTTCACAATGCACTTTGGATGATACTGGGTTTTTATCTTTTATCAATATGTACCATGCTGATCTCAAGCTTGTTGATCTCTCGGATAAATGCCTTATCAACTAATAAGATGCAACGCGGATTGTTTAGCAAGCTGCAAAAGATGACGATCAGCTATTTTGATAGACACCAAGATGGTAAAATTCTATCATTGTTTACATCCGATTTAGATAACATTTTTAATGCGATGAATCAAGCGATTTTCGAATTGATTTCACAGGTAGTACTCTACATAGGGGTCATCTGGATGATGTTTTCATTGAATGTGAAGTTGGCATGGGCGACTGTCGCCTTAACACCAATTGTGGTTTTAATTGCTTTTTTTGTTATTCGGAAGGCAAGGTATTACATTGATAATCAGCAAGATGAAATCAGTCAGTTAAACGGGTATATTAATGAGCAAATTAATGGTGAAAAAATAATTATCACCAATGGACTTCAAGAAAAGTCTGTGGAAGGTTTCAAGAGTTTAAATGAACGTGTGCGGAAGTCGACGTTTAAAGGGCAACTATATTCAGGGATGCTTTTCCCATTAATGCAGGGATTGTCACTGCTTAACTTGGCAATTGTCATAGCATATGGTTCTTGGATGGTAATCAATGGTGATGTAAGCAAGGCTGTTGGGCTGGGTTTAGTAGTTACATTTGTACAGTATTCACAGCAATACTTTCAACCTATTACGCAGATTACATCCATGTATTCCATGCTGCAATTGGCATTAACGGGTGCTAAAAGATTGAGTAATGTGCTAAAACAACCCGAAGAGCAAGTAAATAAAGACGGACGTGAACTTTTGAAGATTAATGAGGATGTCGCGCTGAAAAATGTTCACTTTGAATACAACAGCGGGAAAGAAATTTTACATGGAATTGATATTGCTGTGAAAAAGGGCAAGATGGTTGCTTTAGTTGGACCAACTGGCTCAGGTAAAACGACTGTGATGAATTTGTTGAATCGTTTTTACGATGTAACAAATGGGGAAGTTCTATTTGATGGAACAAATGTAAAAGATTTTGAACTGCATTCTCTACGTAAAAATGTTGGAATCGTATTACAGGACTCAATTCTATTTTCAGGGACAATTGCAGACAACATCAAATTTGGATTACCAGAAGCAACTGATAAGCAAATGATTGCTGCGGCAAAACAGGCACATATTCATGACTATATTGAGAGCTTACCAGACAAATACGAAACCAAGGTCAATGATGAAAATTCTGTATTATCTGTGGGTCAGAAACAATTACTTAGTATTGCCAGAACATTGTTAACTGATCCTAGTTTCTTAATTTTAGATGAGGCAACCTCAAATGTTGATATGGTTACAGAAGAAAAGATTAAAAAGGCGATGGATAACGTGATTGCTGGCAGAACAAGTTTTGTCATTGCTCATCGTCTTAAAACAATCGTGGAAGCAGATGAAATTATTGTTTTAAAAGATGGAATAGTGATAGAACGGGGGACCCATCAAAAATTGCTGAAGGAAAAGGGCTTCTATTACAATCTGTATGTTAATCAAATGGTATTTGAATAGATAATTACAAAATAAGAGGTAGGTATGCATGATAGCAAAGGAATTTTTTAACGTCTTCCTAGTACAAGGACTTGATGAGAGAATGCAGGTTATTAGAGAAAATGTGCAGCCAGAATTTAAGGTACTAGCGGGAAAGCTGATTCCTTTCTTTGAGTCACAATGTGGCAAAGAGTTCTACGCACATGTGGCACAACATCGGAGAAGAACAAAGTACGCTCCAGAAATCACATGGTGCGCATTTAGCCAACAAAAAAGAGGATACAAAATGGAACCACATTTTCAAATAGCAGTCAATAAAGACTATCTTGCACTGTGGTTGTCATTTATTGATAATCCCAAGGGAGAAGAAAAAATGGCTGCTGCATTTGTCAATAATCCAGAAAAAATATTTGCTCTGCCAAAAGATTTTGATGTGTCACTCGATCATACTAAAAGTAAGACTGAAAAAGTTGGAAGTGTAAATCTGATTGAAGATCTGAAAAGATGGGAAAATATAAAAAAAGGTGAATTTCAAATTGGAAAAGTTTTTCCCAAAGAATATTTTAAAAAAAATGGCAGTGAAGAGTTCATTACTACAATGTATAATGTTTTTGCGAAATTAGTCCCTGTTTATCAGGCTGCAATGAGTAGTATAGTTAGAGATTAATATCAAAAAAATGAGTGTGATATAAGTCGAGGAAACTTCGAGTTAGACGGAGAATTTTGACTTATAAAATAAGTTTATTCGTAATAAATAATAATGGGTCTGTGACAAAAGTTAACTTTTGTCACAGACCCTATTTGTTATTTAATTTTAACTATAGATGTAAATTAAAGCATATGACTAAGCAAGTGTATTAACTGGGTTTAGCGGTTTTCCGTGTTTAATCGCTGCATCAACGTTAGCAATTGCACCGAATGCCATTGCTTCAAGGCTTTCGGTAGTCAGTGCAGCAGCATGATTTGTAATAATTACATTAGGATCAGCGATTAGTTTTTCAAGTGAAATTTCGTCATTATCGTATACATCCAAGCCCACGGCACTTAACAAGCCCCGCTGCAAGCCTTTAAGCAAAACAGAATTTCTAACTAGCTCACCACGACTTGTATTAAGTAAGATAGGTTGCTTTTTGGTGTTCTTGATAACTTCATCGGTAATCATATATTTTGTATCTGATGTTACTGGGAGATGAAGTGAGATAATGTTACTTGTTGAAAATAGTTCATCTAAGCTGACCTGCTTAGCATAAGTTGATTCTCTTTTTGAACGATTATAAAAAATAACGTGCGCACCTAACGCAGACATCAGTTCAGCAAATTTTTTACCGATGAATCCCCAACCCACAACTCCTACAGTTTTTCCATGCAGTTCTGTACCTGTCGCTGGTGATAAATCATTTTTCCTATTCATCTTGTTATAGCCCAAGCCTTTTAGTAAGTAGATTGCAAGTGCTAAGCTATGTTCAGCGACGGCTTGAGCGTTAGCACCCGGAGTATTAGAGACCCAAATATTCATATCAGTTGCTAATTTAAGTGGAACGTTATCGGTACCAGCTCCATTACGCGCGATAATTTTTAAATTTGGTAATGCGGTAATAAATCTCGGATCAACAGGCTCAATGTTGCGCACGATTATTCCCTCATATGCAGAGAATTCTTGCGGTACAAGTTGATCAAAAGCCTGAGCGTTGGGTAATAAAGTAAAGTCATAGCCTAAATCTGAAATCCTTTGTTTGGCTTGTGGAACCAAGTCACCTAATAGTAGTATTTTATTCATAAATGAGCCTCCCTTGATAAACTATTTTTTTGTTTTGTGAAAAAATAGTTTTCTAATTAAAATAAGTAAAGATAATGATGTGATTGTCAAAATGGTGCCAATTACCGATATTAATTTACCACTCTTCAATCCGGGAGTGGAGTAGATTAATTGAATGTGATGAGATCCAGATTGGAGTTGTGCTCCTAAAAATCCTGTATTTGTCTTAATAGCTTTTAATCTTTTACCATTATCATAGATACTCCAACCTTTAGAAAATGGAATTGATGAAGTTAAAATTCCATTTTTAATAGTTTTAATTGTACCAGTAATATTATTTTTGGAGAACTTCAACGATTTTAAGCGGTTTTTTTGAATTTTTGCAACTTCTTTGTTATACGTTTTTCCCAATTTTTCAGCAACAATTTTAAGCTTGAAATCATATGTTCCCAATTTGGATGGTGTTAAAGTAAAATACTTGGGAGTCGAAGTAAAGTATCCTAGATTTAGCACGCCAGATGTTACGGTCTTATAAAATGACAATTCTGATTGCTTGGGCTGGGTAATGCTTTCTGTTCCTAGGCTCGAAGAAACCTTTATGCTAAAGCTGTTATCAGGCGAACCATTTAGAATGTGATAGCGAAGGTAGCGGTAGTAATTATAGCTGTCATTATTAGTAATAATCCCATTTGAAGTAAGTGTGGCCTGCTTAATTTGTTCAATCTGAATCTGATTTGTTAGTGATAATTGATGATATTTGATATTGCTAAGTTCAATATGCAATTCACTGTCTTTATAATTATCTGGATTTTTCAAGATAATTTTGTAGGTTTCCGTACTGTCTAAATGTTCAAGCTTGGATGTACTTACAATGTTGCCACGACTGGAAACGAGATAGTATTCGAGTTCTTGTGTGTCATTTGTTAATTTTGCTTTGGGATAGTGTTTAGTTATTGAATTACTTACACGTACTCCAGATGCTAACGCACGTTCCTTAGCAGTTGTTGTCATTGATTTTAATTGCTTAGAATCAATGACAGTATTTTGCCAATAGATAAGTGGAAAAGCTTGTTTGGTTCTATAGCGGATAGTTTGCGTGTCATTACTGTCTGATTGATTGTCACTTCCACTTGTTGACCGAGTTGAGGCTTTTTCGGGCAGGTAATTAACTGGAATTTTAGCTGAATTTTGCTGGTTTATTTGGGCAAAAATATATCTGACACCTAAAAAGTTATTTAAGACAGTTCTGTCACTGAACTGACTAATTGGAATATTTGCTTCGTATTGTGAGTTTTGCATTTTGCGAGCAAAATCACCAACGTTAACATTTTGTAATGAATAATATGAGGTAATTGAATTTAATTTATTAGGCTGTGCATTGTACATATGGAAACTGTTACCTAAGTTATAATTTTGACTAATGGTTGAAACGCGATATGAATTGGATGACTTTATATCCTTATCCAAACCAGCATACCTTGTTTTAATAAGTTTTTCGAAGCTTTTGAGAGGAAGCATTTCGTTTGAATAACCACCATTATAAGGAGCTTCAAAATAAATAGCGTTGAAAATAACATTGACTACAATTAAGGCTAGAAAAGCATAATTAGAATGGTTCTTTTGCCCACTTGAGTAGTAGATTAAAAAGCCATAACTAATAAATAAAAAGGCCATTGGAATAAAAAGCTTCTCATCATTCTGAAAGAAGTAAGTTAAAAAAATCCAGCAGCTATATATTGCAAGACAATAAGTTAAAGTTAATTTTGTTTTATGCGTTAACTTATCAAGTTGTCCAATTAATATGCAGACTGAAATCGCAATTGGGAGTGATAGCATTAGAGTCCAACGATTAGAGGGAGAAGTTAGACCGTTAAATAGTGCGCCAAATTGTGGAAACAACAGCATTATTAAACCTAAAATAAAACTTGTACCCAGCAACGGATAATTCTTTATCTTGATAAGAATAAAGACAATTGCAAAAAAACTGATACTGGCAAATCCCAAGGCACTCCAGAAATAGAAATTACGATTGCCGCCATTAATTAATTGTGAAGGCAGTGCAAGGTAATAGTAAAGTGGATAAAGGCGTAAGCCGTTTGCGAAAGGGGCATTACTGCGTGTAGATGAAAAGACAGCCAGCATCTCTGGAACCCATAAAATAGCGGTTATGGAAAGTGAGATGATTGTACTTAATCCCAGCTTGAAAAAAGTTTTGAAAAATCCTATTTTTTTGCGATAAGTTATTAGATAGCGTAGTCCCAAATATAATAGTGCACCAAATCCTAGAATATAGGCAAAATAAAAATTGCTAAAAAGCATCCAGCAAAAAGCGAATGTTAAAGGCCAAATTGATTTTTGCTGCAACACACGCTCAATTCCAAGTATTAATAATGGGAAAATCATAAAAGGGATGGAAAAGAAAGGCTGGGCAATATTAGCATAAAGCAAGAATGCATTGAATAAGTAGACAACTGTTCCAGAAAGAATTATTGTGTTTTTAAAAGAAAAATGAGATGCAAAATAACAAAAAATAAGGCCAACACAATATAGCCGCAGTATAATTAAAAATTGATATGCAAAAATAATTTTGGAAGCTGGAAATAATAAAATCAAATAATTAAAAAGATCACCTGTAACATAGTAAGCATTAATTTGGAAAATATCCCCACCAAGTCCAAGCTTGAATGACCATTGAGGCCAAGGTGAAAAGGGGTGTCTTAGTATGTTGAGCAGTGTTTTACGAAACTCTTCTAACAATGGAAGATGTTGTTGTGCACCATCTAGATGCCAGATTAGAGAGTGACCGGTAACAAAATATGTACCATACACAAAAAAAGCAATAAGAGCAAAAATTGCAGTATATTGCAAGTACAACTTCAAATTATTTTTTTTAGTAAATGAGAATGTCAAAGAAACTCCTCCTAGAAAAAACTAACTAATAAGTACAGAAAAGATTATTTACTTATTTTTGCTGCCAACTCATTTACAAAAACATCCAATTGTTGCAAGGCTTCTTCTGTGTCTGGAGCTAGGTTTATTTTTACACTTGTAGTACCCTTGGTAGCGCCTGTTTTTTCGAAAGCTGCCGCAAATTTGTCAACAGCAACACAATAATATTCACCATAGAAAGTATCACCAGAGCCTGCAACTCCATAAATTTTTCCTGTTAGGTCGAGGTTCTCTAATTCTTCAAAAAAGTCAATTCCCTCATCAGGAAGTGCACCCTCGTCATATGTATAGGGTACAACAATGCACAAATCGACATCTTCAAAATCAGATGGATCGCACTGTGAGATTTCTTCAATATCGACAGTGATGTTCTTTTTTTCCAATTTTTCTGTCACAATATCAGCAATGTCCTCATTATTTCCGGTAATTGAAGCAAATACAACCTTAGCTTTAGTCATTCATATTGACCCTCTTTCAGTAATCTATCACTAGTTATTATAACAGAACTTTATATTTGCATTTAAAGTAATTGAAACATTATGCTAAATTTAGGATATAATAGATATGTATATTAAATTGGAGGCAAAGAATTATGATTACATTGAAATCACCACGAGAAATTAAAGAAATGGCAAAGTCGGGTGCAATTCTTGCAGGGATGCATGTCGGATTGCGAGATATTATTAAGCCAGGAATTTCTAGTTGGGAGATTGAAAAATTTGCACGTAAGTACTTTAAAGATAACGGTGCAATTCCTGAACAAATTGGTTTTGAGGGTTATAAGTATGCAACATGTATTAGCATAAATGATGAGATTTGTCATGGTTTCCCAAGAAAAGGGCTGATTTTGAAGGATGGAGATTTAATCAAGGTTGATACTGTTGTCAATTATCATGGTGCGATGAGCGATTCATGTTGGAGTTATGTTGTGGGAAAATCAACGCCAGAGATTGACCGCTTGATGAAAGTAACAAAAGAAGCACTTTATTTAGGCATAGAACAGGCCCAAGTTGGAAAAAGAATTGGTGATATTGGTGCTGTGATTCAACACTATACTGAAGATGTTAATGGATATGGTGATGTTCGTGATTTTATCGGTCATGGAATTGGGCCAACGATGCATGAAAATCCTAGTGTTCCACACTACGGCGAAGCTGGAAAAGGACTGAGACTGCGTGCAGGAATGACTATCACTATTGAACCAATGATTAATATGGGAACATGGAGAGCTGAGATGGATGATCCAAATGGCTGGACTGCACGGACAGCCGATGGAAGTCTGTCATGCCAATTTGAACATACACTTGTAATCACCGAAGATGGTCCTAAAATTTTAACTTCACAAGATCCAGAATTTGATAAAAAATATTTGCTTGATTAATGTTAATTTTTTTTATAAAATAGATTTTGTTATTCCGCTGATAACAAAAATTGCTGATGATTGTTACGAATAGAATAAGTGTTATAATCGTAGAAAAGCGTATAAGAAGGAGCTAGTACTTATGAAAGTTAGAAAAGCCGTTATCCCTGCTGCTGGTTTGGGAACTCGTTTTTTACCAGCAACTAAGGCACTTGCTAAGGAAATGTTGCCCATAATTGATAAGCCAACAATCCAATATATTGTGGAAGAGGCAAAAAAATCTGGAATTGAAGATATCTTAGTTGTAACTGGAAAAGGTAAGCGACCAATTGAAGATCATTTTGATTCCGTTCCTGAATTAGAACAAAATCTTAAAGAAAAAGGGAAGACTGAATTATTAAAACTTGTTGAGCAAACAACAGATATTAACCTGTACTTTATTCGACAGTCACATCCTAGAGGACTTGGCGATGCTGTTTTGATGGCAAAAGACTTTGTAGGAAATGAGCCTTTTGTCGTGATGCTTGGTGATGACTTGATGAGGGATAAGGTTCCATTGACTAAGCAGCTAATTGACCGCTACGATCAAACACATGCTTCAACACTTGCTGTAATGCGTGTTCCCCACGAAGAAGTTAATAAGTATGGGGTAATCGATCCGGGTTCCGAAACGAGCAAGGGGCTATTTGATGTAAAGCAGTTTGTTGAAAAACCGGATGTTGACAAAGCTCCTAGTGATCTTGCAATTATTGGACGTTATCTTTTGACACCTGAGATATTTGGAATGTTAGAAACGCAAAAACCAGGTGCAGGTAATGAAATTCAATTAACGGATGCAATTGATAGGCTAAATAAAATTCAACGGGTATTTGCACATGAATTTAAGGGTGAGCGGTTTGACGTTGGATACAAGTTTGGCTATCTAAAAACTTCAATCCAGTTTGGTCTTGAGCATCCTGAAGTTAAGGATGACTTAATTGCTTACATTAAGGAATTATCCAAAAAATTGAAATAAAGTTTGAAGCAAAAAAAGATTCGTTTTTTTAGACGAATCTTTTTTCATATTTTTATTGAATTTATTTAAGATATATCTGATAATTAACTTTGGAAACTTTTTTAGAAATTATTTATTGGGGGTATGAGAATGGCTAGAAAAAAAAGCCATACTAGGACGAACAAAAAAGTATTATGGGGATTGATAACCATAATCGTGGTGGTTGCTATTTGTATCTTAGGGGGGACTAATACATTTATCCGAGATAAGTTTACAGGTGTCTTCAGTGATAGTGTAAAATCACAAAAAGTAGAGTATCAAAAGCAGCAGAGTATTGCTCAAAAAAAGTATGGCAAAGCTAGTGCATCTGATAGCGAGAGCAGTCAAAAAAGCTCAACAACAGATACTTCTGGAAGCAGCAAGTCGAGTAGTTCAGAAGTAAATAAGAAAAGTAGTGGGGTATCAAGTAGTGAAGCGATGAACTCAACTGCTGCAACAACCTCTTCAACTTACAAGAGCTATGTAGTTGAGGCAGGTGATACATTGTCCACTATTGCCAATGAGTATGGAACGACAGTTACCAGATTGATGACCATTAATGATTTGAGTACAGGGACTATTTCTACTGGGACGACTCTAAGAGTTCCAACAAGCACAGGATCGTCAAGCACGAATTCATCGCGGACCTCTAGCACTGACTAAATAATTAAGGCGGTGTGTTTTTTAAATAGATTGTTGTTCAGTCCTTAGTAATTAATTTTTAATTCCTACCGTGCTATAATTAGCAAACGAACAGGGGGAGTAAAAAATTAGAAAAAGAGAATTTAATACTATTGCAATTAAGGAAGTTGTGAAAGACTTAATAAAAAGATCTTCTAGTATTAATATTAATAACACTTCAATTGTTATTGCTTATTACGCCTTGCTAGCAATTTTTCCATCGATAATTTTGCTTGGAAATACGCTACCACTTCTAAATATCAAGGCTTCTACAGTTTTAGTGTACTTAGAATCGGCAGTTCCAGCGACAATTTATAAAACATTATATCCGATTATAATTTCTTTCTTAGATCACAGCAGCGGCGGTTTGATTTCTGTGAGTGCTCTTGTAGCATTATGGGCAACGAGTCGAGGTGTTAATGCACTTAAACTGGCTTTTAATGAGACATATGGGGTCGAGGAGTCACAAAGCGCAATTACTGCCAGAATTATTTCTTTTTTCTTAACATTGATCTTCATTTTCTTAATGATTGCAATTATTTTACTATTCAGTTTTGGACAAACAATCCTTGAATATTTAACACCTATTTTTCAGTTACCAAGAGAGTTAGGAAATATTTTCAGTACATTGAAATGGCCAGTTACCTTGCTGGGACTATTTTTTATAATAAGTCTAATTTATTATTTTCTTCCAAATGCTAAGTTGCATCTACATTTAATTATACCGGGAGCTACAGTTGCAACACTGGGGTGGATTGCATTGGCACAAGGATTTTCTATCTATGTACATTATTTTGCTAAGTCTGTACTTAGTTATGGAACAATTGGAACGTTCATCGTGTTACTGTTTTGGCTCAATTATTCTGGATGGATCATAATGATAGGTGCGGTGTTGAATGCATCACTTGAAAAATATTTTTATAAGGAAATTAAAGTTAAGAAAGCAAAGTTAAAAGAATATATTAAGAAAAAAGTTGAAAGTTAATTTTAGTTAGTACTCAAATTTTCCCGCTTTGTATCGCACTCTGATTAAACGTGTTCCGCAAGGCAAAATCTTCCGTCTAACTTCAAATTACTCATAGCAAAGAGCATGCTATGTTCATAATTTTAGTTAGTACTCAAATTTTCTCGCCTTGTGTCACACTCTAAAGTTCATCAAGTTTATTAGTGATTTTGTCTAAAGCAAACCCTTTACGATAAAGAGTTTGCTTTATTTTTAGTTTTTTCTGAGAATCTGTGAGATGGCTGTTATTATATTTATTCCAAAGTTTTTCTACATTATTCAACAAAAGTTCATCTTCATGATCTGAATCGTTAGAATAGTCGGCAGCAAGGATATCTACAAATTCTGTAGTATTATATCCCTTTGCAATAAGTCGTTGCTTGATTTTCTGAATACGTATTTTTGATGGTTGATTCCGATACTGATGGATGAGTTTTGGAATTAAAGCTTCTAATTTGGCGGTCACTTTGGTGGAATCATAATCAAGCTTTGCCTGCTCAATATTGTTTTCTGAGATACCTTTTGTTCGTAAATTATTTCTAATGACGTTGAATCCCTTGTCTGAAGTGTTGACCATCGTTCTTACATAACTGGCAGCATATTTTGTATCATCCAAGAGATTATAAGCGCGAAGTTTATCTTTTACTTTTTCAATTAATAAGATATCATCAGAGCTTTTTTTTAAATGATTATCAATTTCTTTTTCACTTCTTAATTGATAACTCAGATAATTCAAAGCTTTTTGATATATTTTAGAGAAATCTTCAGAACTAATTAGATGTGCAATTAATTCATCAGTGAGCTCTTGTCCCTTATGAAGGTGGTTTTCAACTAAGACTGTTTCTGAGACTGAGAAGATGTATTTACCATCTATGAAAAGGTTGAATCGACCTGGCTTTTTTTGAGCCTGAATTTTTGTTAAGATTCTGGGCATAATAAATTCCTTTCAGTTTTTTTATAGGGTCGGTAACTAAGAAAAATTATGATTTTAATCGTAAGATAAATTAGTGTCTTGACCGACCAGAATTGTATTCTGTTAATTGATTTTCAATATAATTAGCAACTACTTCTTTTGAAACATTTCCTAAAGTACTCATAAAATAGCTATGCGACCATAGATGTCCTTCCCAAAGCTATTCTTTTGTTTCTGGAAACTGTTTAAACCACTCTCTAGCTGAAGTTGTTCCTTTAAAAGACTTAACAATGGAACTGGGTGTCTGTTTTGGAGAAAAACTTAACATCATATGAACATGGTCAGGCATAACCTCAATATATTCAATTTCAGTATTGTTATTGTTTGCTATTGTGTACAAGATGTCTTTCATAACACTTCTAGCTTGTTCATTGGTAAAAATATTCTTTCTGTATTTAGTGACAAACACTAAATGGAAATTAAAGTCATAAACATTGGTTCGATTGTATTTTAACATACGTATATCTCCCATCACCAAATAATAACATAAATATATCGGACTTTAAATTAACATATGTTATGCTTATTTCTGGAAGCTCGGTACTTTAGATAATGTAAGTCACAACATATGAGCGAAAAAGATTAAATGATATAATTAAGCAATTAAGAATGTAAGTTGAGGAGTTTTGTAATGCAATATAAGAAAAGAAATCAAGATAGTGGACAAAATCTGTTAGTTTCTGGGAAAAGGTTTCCGTTAACAATTAAGCGACTAGGTATTAATGGTGAAGGAATCGGATATTTTAAACACAAAGTTATTTTTGTTGAAGGAGCATTGCCTAATGAAGTGGTTGTGGCGGAAGTTGTAGAAGATAATGGCAAGTATGCGACTGCTAAAATTCATCAGATTAGAACAAAAAGTCCTTACAGGATTGAGAAGAAAGATAATTATGATGTTGGCGGAATAGAGCTAGAACATCTCAAATATGAAGAACAATTAAAATTTAAGAAAGATGTTTTTGCACAAGCATTAGAAAAGTTCAAACCACAAGGATATCAGAGATTCAAGCTTCTACCAACTATTGGAATGAAACATCCATTTGAATATCGAAATAAGGCACAGTTTCAAGTGAGAAAAACAATTGAAGGAAAAGTAATTGCGGGATTGTACAAAAGAGGGACACATGACCTAGTGGACTTGCCGACTTTTAGCACTCAAAGACCATTAACAATGAAAGTAATTAGGAAAATTTGTAAGTATCTTGAAAATTTGGAGATACCTATTTATGATGAAAAAAATAATTCTGGAATTATAAAGACAATTGTTGTTCGGGAGTCATTTGCGACTGGAGAGGTGCAAGTCGTTTTTATTACAAATTCAGAGAAATTACCAAAGAAGCGATTTCTTTTCGAAGAAATTAATAACAATTTGCCTGAGGTTACTTCTGTTTTACAAAATATAAATAAGGGCAAGACCTCATTAGTATGGGGAAAGACAACTAAGTTGCTCAGTGGTAATGAATACATTACGGAAAAATTAGGCAATGTTGAATTTAAATTATCAGCACGAGCATTTTTCCAATTGAACCCCTATCAAACACAAAAAATGTATGAGGAGGTAAAAAAGGCGCTTGCTTTGGGCAAAGCAGAGAAACTGATTGATGCGTATTGTGGTGTAGGAACGATTGGTCTGTTTGTAGCAAATGAGACTAATGAAATTCGTGGGATGGATATAACTCCTGAAGCAATTGAGGATGCAAAGCTTAATGCCAAATTGAATAAACAAAATAATTTCTTGTATACAGTTGGAAGAGCAGAAAATTTAATTCCAGAATGGCAGCAAAATGGTTTTGCTTTTGACGCGCTTGTAGTTGATCCACCGCGAACAGGCATGGATACAAAGCTAATTAAAACAATTTTAAAAGCTAAGCCGCGAAAATTTGTATATGTCTCTTGCAATCCATCAACGCTTGCACGTGACTTAAAGGAACTTACCCAGGTCTATTATGTTGACTATATTCAATCAATTGATATGTTTCCGCAAACAGCAAGGTGTGAAGCAGTCGTTAAGTTGTCTAGAAGGTAAAAAATACAATTTAGTGTATTGAAATTTAAGTTTAATAATTTCCAAGCAAAATGGTGGCGAATTAAAAATAATAATTAATTTTTTTTGGGCTTTATCGAAGAAGTTTGATATAATAGGTAGTGATAACGGTGTGAGTTACACCTTGTGTTTATAGAAGGCAGGTTTTAACCATGCATCAGGCAAGAGAACCAAAAGAAGGTGATTTTATCACCATCAAAAGTTATAAACACGACGGTAGTTTGCATCGAACATGGCGGGATACAATGGTACTTAAAACTAGTGAAAATGCTCTGATTGGTTGTAATGATCATACGCTTGTAACTGAATCTGACGGGCGACGTTGGGTTACGCGTGAACCAGCGCTAGTTTATTTTCATAAGCATTACTGGTTTAATATAATTGCTATGATCAGGGACAATGGAATTTCGTATTATTGTAATCTTGCTTCGCCAGCAATTTTAGACCGTGAAGCATTAAAATATATCGATTATGATCTAGATGTCAAGGTTTTCCCAAATGGGGAGAAGAAGCTGCTTGATGTGGATGAGTATGAAGAACATGGGGCTAAATGGAATTATTCAAAAGACACAGACAAAATTCTAAAACACAATGTACTTACACTTGTTGATTGGATTGATAACCAGAAGGGTCCTTTTTCTGAAGAATACATCAGAATCTGGTATAATCGCTATTTAGAATTGTCGCGGCGCATGTGAACGTTGAATTGTAACTGAGAGGGGCTGGGTCAGAAGTTGAATATTGATCTGGCCTTTTTCTCGACTCCGAATAAAAAAATGTTTTATAAAGCAAAAGGAGAAAATAAGGTTAACAAATAATATATGAGGATGAATGATAATGTTTGAAAAATTAAAAAACTCAAAATTAATATATGTTACAATTGAGGCTCTCTTGATTGCAACTTTAATCTGGATTTGTACAAAGATAAGCTTTATTTTTGAGCCTGTAGGAACATTCATCTCAACTTTATTTGTCCCAGTAATAATTTCTGGTTTTTTGTATTATCTATTGGAGCCGCTGGTTAAATCTTTAATGAAAATTAAAATAGGCAAGTTTTATTTGAATAGAACTTGTTCGGTAGCAATCGTATTTTTATTGTTAATAGCCATCGTTGCAGCTGCGTTAGCCTTTTTGATTCCAATATTGGTGTCACAGATTGGACAACTCATTTCAAATTCGCCTGACTATATTAGAGCAGTGCAAAAAATGACAAATCGCTATTATGATGATTTTTCACAGCAAGAGTGGGTGAAACAGTTAAACATAAGTAGTTATATCGGTACCGTAGAAAAAAATCTGTTGAAGTATGTTGAGGGCTTTTTAAGTACTGTCACGAAGAGTCTTGGTTCGATAATTGGAATGGTAACGAGTATTACAGTGACAGTTTTAACCGTTCCGTTCATGTTATTTTATATGTTGAAGGATGGGCATCGACTGATTCCAAATATTCAAAAACTTATGCCTAATAAGCATGGTAAACAAGTTGAAACACTATTGAGAAAAATGGGTGAAACAATTTCAAAATATATTGCAGGACAATTTATTGAATGTACCTTTGTAGCGACTTTTACCACATTAGGATATTTTATGATAGGGATGCCATATGCTCTTTTATTGGGAGTAATGGCTGCCTTTACCAATCTCATTCCATATTTAGGACCGTACTTCGGGGTCTTACCGGCTTTGTTACTCGCAATTTCAATTTCACCTAAAATGGTCATGCTAGTTATTATCGTGTGTATCACCGTCCAACAGGTTGATGGAAACCTAATTTATCCGAATGTAATTGGGAAAACTCTTGACATTCATCCCCTAACAATCATTGTATTATTATTGGTTGCTGGTAATCTAGCCGGACTTATGGGAATGATTTTAGGAATACCTTTTTATGCAGTTTTAAAAGTTGTAATTAAATATTTCAGAGATATCTATCTGTTAAATAAGAAAGAAAATAATTCTCATGAATAGTTTAAGATGAGCTTATTGAAATTGACGTAGAATTTAGTATCTTGTAACATAGCAGTAGATGAAACAGAAAAGTCTTGGGTGAAATTATGAAAAAAATAGAATTAAAATATATTACAAAAAGTACACCACTGCTTACTGAAAAAAAAGATATCGTTAAGTCGAAGCTGTCGGCAAGCGAAAGTAAAAATTTTTGGGAACTGAGGGGTATTAATCTTAGCATCAGTCCAGGTGAAGCAATTGGTCTCCTAGGCAATAATGGTGCAGGAAAGACAGTCTTAATAGATATTTTGGCTGGAAAAGAAAAACAGACAACAGGTTTTATCACGATGGAGGCGCATACTAGTGTAGCAACAACAAGATATGGTCTGGATAGGAATATTACTGGATTAGAAAACATTAAGCACGTTGTTTCTTCTGCAAATTTAGATGAATTTAAGGCAAATCATATAATAAATGCAATTATCAACTTTAGTGATTTAGGAGAATGGCTATATTGTCCTGTAAAAACCTTTTCTACTGGATTATACGCTAGATTATCAGTAGCAATTGCACTTTTTGTTAAACCGGAACTTATTTTAATTGATAGTATTTTTGGCAGTCTTGACCTTGCATTCTTCAAAAAGGTAAGCGATAAAATTCAAAGCCTGAAGGACGCTGGTGTATCTTTTGTTATCTCTGACATTAATGTTGTTAATATTGAGCGCTTTTGTGAACGGACACTTTGGCTAGAATTTGGTGAAGTGCAAGATTTTGGTTCAACCCGTGAGATTATGGTGCAATATGAGTATTCTTTTGGTTGGCTGCAATCGTTAACTGCGTCAGAAAAAACAGATTATTTGGCCAAGAAACAAGTTGAACGTCAATCTTTTGATGTAAGTACTGTATATGAAGAGTTTAAAATTGAACAGTTCAAAAATGGGTTTACACGAAAAGATGAGCCAAAAATGCGTAATGCTTTTTATAATGAACGTGGTGCTGACCCAGTTAAGCTGCTTACAGATAAAAAAAATCAGGAAAAAGCTACTATTAAGCGAACAAAGAAAAAAAGTAGAAGATTGAAAATTATTGCTTGCATCATAGTTCTATTATTACTTGGTGGTGGTATATATGATTTAGCTTTTGCTAAGGAAAGTGCTTGGGATTACATGCAAAATAGTATTGCACAAAATAATAGTAAATCTACGGCTAGTTCAAAGGCTGAAAGTCAGCAAAAAAGTAAGTCAGAAGCTAAATCTACGGCTGCAGCCAATAGCAAAAGTTCTTCTAAAAAAGTTGCAACGAAAAAAGAAAAAGCAGCGAGAGCAGCTAGCTTAGCCAGTTCAGAAAGTGCATCAAGCGCAAAAGCGGCTAGCGAATCCAGTGCAAAAGCCTCAAGTGAAAGTGTACAAAAGTTAAAGGACAATACACAAACAATCAATGTTCAAAGTGGTGATACTTTGGAAGCTTTAGCGAATAAGTACGATACAACTGTTGATAATATTATGAAAATTAATAGTTTTACTTCAAATAGTGATTTAAAAGCAGGGAATGTTATTCGAGTTCCAAAATAACCATGATTGCGGATAAAGAGTGTATGTTATATAATCAGGAATTAATATTAACTTTTTAACAATTGGAGAGAAAATATAAAATGAATTCAGAGCCTGGGCTTGTTGGTTCGTTACTTATGGGTATTGCTATAGTTTCACTTTTTAGCGCTGGAATAATTCTAAGTGTTATCAGAAACTACCAACTTTTTTATAGAATGGAACAGCATAATGAGAAAATAACTTCTTTCAAAAATGTCAAAATAGGAGCTGATTTTTCGCTTGTTTTTTTGTTAGTTATGGGGGCATTGTTAAGTGTAACTGCAATTAGCAAGTTAAAGTTGGTCGTAGTTGGAAATAATGTGCTAGTTTTTTTGCTGTCAGTGTGGTAATAACAGCTTTTCCAATTTTTGTAGCAGATGTATTTGAAAGAATATATAGAAAGAATAATTTGCAGTTCTTTTTACATTTTCTGAGATATACAGTCATGCTAAGTTATCTTTTTATACCATTTCAAAAATTGCATAACGTAGTGATCTCAGATAGAAAAAATATTTCTGATATTAAATCACAAGATAACATCACTTCCGTTGAGGCATTAGGAGCGCTAATTTCTCCTGAGAATGAAGAAAATACATTAAAACCAGAGGCCTTTGATATGATCAAAGGAGTTCTTTCGATGCATGAAAAAGTGGCAAAGGAAGTCATGGTCCCACGAACAGATGCTTTCATGATTGATATTCAAAATGATAATGATCGGAATATTGATGCAATATTACAGATGCAGTATTCAAGAATTCCAGTCTATAATGAAGCCAAGGATGATATCGTTGGAATTGTGCATATAAAAAATATATTAAAAACTGCTCGTGAACAAGGATTTGATCACATAACTATCAGGAAAGTCATGCAGCCAGCCTTATTTATACCTGAAATTATGGCAATTGATGAAGTAATGTTTGAAATGAAAAAAACGCAGAATCAATTGGCAATCCTTTTTGATGAATATGGTGGAGTTGTTGGATTGGTCACATTAGAGGATCTTTTAGAAGAGATAGTGGGGGAAATAGACGACGAATCGGATCAACCAGAACAAGACTATCATAAGATTTCTGACAGTGAATTTATCGTACAAGGTAAGTTATCATTAGATGACTTCAATGATGAATTTAGGACAAACTTTGAAATGAATGATGTGGACACCATAGCTGGTTTTATGATTGCAAAACTTGGGTATATACCAGAGGATGGCAGTTATGAAAGTGTCGATATTGAGGGGGTTAAGTTAATAACCGAAAAAGTTGATGATTCCCGTATCATGGAGATTAAAGTTGAACTTACTCCTGCGTTAGCAATCGCACATGTTCAACGTGAAAAAAAGGTTTAGATCTAATAAATGAAAGAGGGAAATTATGAATATTCAAGACTTGGCAGGGGCAGTTAATAATAGGCGAACGTTTGCAATTATTTCTCATCCTGATGCAGGGAAGACTACTATAACTGAGCAACTGTTATTATTTGGCGGCGTCTTACGTAAGGCAGGCACTGTAAAAGCAAAAAAATCAGGGAGTTTTGCAAAGTCTGATTGGATGGAGATTGAAAAAAAGCGCGGGATTTCTGTTACAAGTTCAGTAATGCAGTTTGATTATGCAGATAAACGTATTAATATTTTGGATACACCAGGACATGAAGATTTTTCTGAGGATACGTATCGAACTTTAATGGCGGTTGATTCTGCTGTGATGGTAATTGATTCTGCAAAGGGGATTGAACCCCAGACAAAGAAACTTTTCCAAGTATGTAAAATGCGTGGAATTCCGATATTTACATTCATTAATAAGTTAGATAGAGATGGAAAAGATCCGCTGGAATTAGTTGCGGAGCTAGAAGAAGTTTTAGGTATAGGTGCTTTCCCAATGAACTGGCCAATCGGGATGGGAAAAGGTCTGAAGGGACTCTACGATATTTTCAATCATCGAATTGAGTTATATCGCAAGGAAGATCAGGGAGAAAGCTATCTGGAATTAGATGAAAATGGCGAATTAATCGGAGACAATTCGTTAAAAGAAGAAAGCATTTATCGTCAGGTTCTTGAAGAAGTTGAATTGCTAAAAGATGCTGGTAACCAAATGGATAAAGAAAAGATTGCTGCTGGTAATCTTACTCCGGTTTTCTTTGGTTCTGCTTTGACTAATTTCGGTGTAAAAACATTTTTAGATGCGTATTTGCAATTTGCTCCTGCTCCTATCGCACATAAGGATGAAGAAGGTGAGAGAATTAGTCCGACTTCTACGGAATTTTCAGGATTTGTTTTTAAAATACAAGCTAATATGAATCCTAATCATCGTGATCGAATTGCTTTTGTACGCATTTGCGCAGGTGAGTTTGAAAGAGGGATGGATGTCACATTAGCACGTGATTTAAAGAAAATAAGGTTATCGAATTCTACACAATTTATGGCGGATTCCAGAGAAACGTTAGAGACAGCGGTTGCTGGTGATATTATAGGTCTATATGATACTGGTAATTTTCAAATAGGAGATACTATTTTTGCTGGAAAACATAAAATACAGTATGAAAAACTACCTCAGTTTACTCCTGAGATTTTTGTAAGAGTTACTGCTAAAAATGTAATGAAGCAAAAGTCGTTTCATAAAGGAATTGCGCAACTTGTTCAAGAAGGTGCTGTTCAATTGTATCAGAGCTATAGTACAAGTGACTATATTTTGGGTGCAGTTGGTCAACTTCAATTTGAGGTTTTTCAATTTAGAATGTTGAACGAGTACCATTCTGAAGTTGTAATGATACCTATGGGCAAGAAAATTGCACGCTGGATAGATCCAGAACAGTTAGACGAGAAGATGTCATCTTCTCGAAATATATTAGTGAGAGATCGACAGGGATTACCGTTATTTTTGTTTGAAAATGAATTTTCTGAACGTTGGTTTGCTAACAAATATCCAGATGTGAAGTTGTCAGCCAAACTATAAAAAAGTTGAACTTTTAGTTTAAATAAACATAAAAAAATTAAAGAAGGAACTGAATCAAAATTTACTTTTGACTGGTTCCTTCTTTAATTTTTGTAAGCTAAAATTATGGTAAAACACTTAATTTTGATTTCGAGATAATTAGATTCGAAGCGCTGATGGATACAAGGTTTTTTACTTGAATAGAATATACTGACTAGGAAGCCAGAGACTATTGGTTAACCTATACCATGTGACTTCATCGGAGGTGGATGAATACTCAAGTCTAATTTTAGTTCCGTGTTTGAGTGTGCCAGATATCTTACCAAAAGGTCTATCATAGAGATTAACAGATTTATCAACAATATAGTCCACAGTAGCGTCAATGAACATAGCAAGTTTGGCAGCACCATGGACAGGAGGTTCAATGGTAATTTCAGCTGTGGATATAGACATAAGTGTACTATTAAAAACAATCCATAAGGGACCACCAATACAATACCATTTTGTATTTTCTGCTGTTGTAATAACCGTAAAGGTTTTCCAAATAGTTTGTGGAGATAGGTTGATTTTAAGTCGCTTTCCACCTGGAGCATCATATACAGGTACCGAGCTTTGCATCTTAAAATAGAGAAAAGCCGGCTCATTTGCAAGCCATGCCCGTCGGCGATAGAAAAATGTTAGAGAAGAACTTCCTAAAGAACGAATTCCTCGAACTGATCCTTTGACATTTAGTAGGCTGTACTCTGGAATAGAAGGTGAATATAGCTGATACGCATCTCCTAGATAGCCCTTAGATAATTTGGGTGATAAAATTAGTTCGTTTGTATCGGCATCTCTATAGAAAATCCATATCGAGCCTGCTGTTTTTTTATGGAATACCAGAGTCAAAACTGCATAGGGGCTAACGTAATTTTTTGTGAATCCCTTAAAATTAATCAGGTCAAAATTTTCAAGAGGTTTAATCCGATAATTAATTTTCTCACCAAGATGTCCACTAACAATTTGTGGTGTAGCCAGTTCGTTTGCATCTTCATCTGTATAGATAATTAGCAAGACTGAATCTTGAAATTCTTTTTTTTTGTATGAAGACTTCCTTGCAATTTCGACGGATTTCTTACTCTCAGATTGTTCTACGAATTGTCGTTCAGAAAGATCCTTCTCCTTCTGTGCAGATGTAACATCATTCTTACTTGTCTTTCTTGCATATTTTCTTTTTGAATCGCGTGATAATAAATTCTTAATGAACTTAGGAAATTTCAAAAATGCACCGCCTTAGAAACAAATGGAAAAGATTGTAATATCATTTTTAATTTTTAAATGAAATATCGACAACTCTATTACCAGTTGTAATTGTTACATCAGCAATTGATGAGTTTGTTAGTTTTTCAAGTACAAAATTAATTTCTTCTTCAGTAATCCCACGTATCTTATTAGAAATAACAATCTCGCTGGTCGTTGCATTTTTTCTGAAGACTACACGCGTGTTGCCAAGTGTGTAAATTTTGATGAAATGGTTAATAGAATGTGCAAGTTCTTGTTTTATCTTTCTTGAGTAACTACTACTAACGTCTATTAGATGCATTATAAAACCCCCTTGCTAATGCTAATTATTTTTATACTCCTATTATAATATAAAATGGTACATATAATATAGCAAAATGCTATAAAAAAAGGAAATGTAAGTGAATTTGCATTTCCTTTCGATTAAAGTTTATTTTTTTGTCTGTTTAGTAATGTTAGCAATTTCAGGTGAATCAATTTTTATTTGGTCATCAGTAAGTTTTGCTTCAAAGATCTTTGCACTTGGATGTTCCAAATAGTAATCTGCAATATTGTCTTCAAGTTGTTCCTGAATAACACGTCTAAGTGGGCGTGCTCCCATTTGAGGACTGTAACCCAAATCAACGAGCTTGTCTTTAACATCATCCGTTACACTTAGTGAAAGTCCTTGGTGAGCCATCATCGAATTAACATCATTTAACATCAACGATACAATAGAGACTAAATCTTTTTTGTTGAGTGCATTAAATTCGATAATATCATCAAAACGATTTAAAAACTCAGGTTTAAAATACTTGTTAAGCTTATTCAACACAGAGTGTGTATTCCCAGTAGCAGCAGCACCGAATCCGACACTCGCAACAGAATCTCCACTTCCTGCATTTGAAGTCATGATGATAATAGTATCTTTAAAGCTAACTGTTCGGCCCTGCGAATCAGTTAGACGACCATCATCGAGTATTTGCAGAAACATATGCATCACATCAGGATGTGCCTTTTCGACTTCATCGAGTAATAATAAGCTATACGGATGACGACGAACCTGTTCAGTCAATTGACCAGCTTCCTCATAGCCAACATATCCTGGAGGTGAACCAATCAATTTTGAGATTGAATGCTTTTCCATATACTCGCTCATATCAAAACGAAGCATCGAATCTGTTGTACCAAAAAGCTCTTTTGCCAGTTGTTTTGCTGTCTCGGTTTTTCCTACACCAGTGGGTCCTACAAATAAGAAAGAACCGATTGGTCGGCCTGACTTATTAAAGCCAACGCGATTACGCCTAATTGCCCGAGTAACCTTGTTGACAGCATCTTTTTGCCCAATTATATGAGAATCTAAGGAAACAGCTAAGTTTTTCAGCTGTGTTTGCTCTTTTTCTTGTAATTCTCCTACTGGAATATTTGTCTTTTCTTCAATAATTTTTTCCATATCTTTTTCAGTGATTATTGGAGAATTTTCAGAATCAACCTTTGTTTCTTTCATTGAGCTTAACTTGTTTAGTTGGTCACGATAATAGGCAGCCTTTTCGTAGTCTTCTGCCTTTAACGCAATTTGTTTTTGCCCTTGTGCGTTTTTAATTTTCTGTTCAATAACATTGGGATCAACTGCTTGAATGGTCAAATTTTTGCGTGAACCTGATTCATCAAGCAAGTCGATGGCCTTATCTGGCAAAAAGCGGTCTTGAATATAACGATCAGACAAGGTAACTGCTGCATTAATAGCTTCAGGAGTGTAGTGGACGTGATGATATGCTTCATATTTAGCTTGAATACCTTCAAGTATTTTGATAGTTTCATTAATAGATGGTTCATCAACTTGTACTGGTTGAAGTCTGCGAGCAAGTGCGGCATCCTTTTCAATCGTACGATATTCATTCAAAGTTGTTGCACCTACTAATTGAAGTTCTCCGCGTGCCAGAGCAGGTTTTAATACATTTCCAGCGTCCATGCCGCCTTCAGCGTTACCAGCACCTACAATCTCATGAATTTCATCAATAAAAAGAATAACATTCTGATTCTGTTTCAACTCATTCATTAATTGCTGCATTCTTTGTTCGAATTGACCACGTACCCCAGTACCTTGAACTAAAGAGACAACGTCCAAGCGAATAACCCTCTTATTTAGCAATTTTTGTGGGACATCGCCATCAACAATTTTTTGTGCTAATCCTTCAACAACAGCGGTTTTACCAACACCGGCTTCACCTATCAATACAGGATTATTTTTAGTTCTTCGGTTTAAAATCTCGATTACCCGTGAAATTTCATTATCACGACCAATTACGGGATCGATATTGTTATTTTTTGCTTCATTCGTCAAATCCAAGCCAAACTGTGCTAGGATTCCACCATTACCACGTCTTCTTCCACCATTATCAGAAAATTGAGCAGATTGTGGCACACCTTGTTGTGCTTGTTGAGTAGGGGTTGATCCATCTCCAAGTGAACGGAAGATATCATTAAGACTCCCAAAGCCAAAAGGATCCTGCAAAGCATTATCCTCACCATTTTTTTGAGACTGCTCCTTTAAGGCGCGGTAGCAGTTTTGACAAAGGTCAATCGATGTTTGCTGCCCATTGAGACTTGTAGAAAGATGAATTGTTGCTGGATTATTTTTACAATTTTGACATAGCATTAAGAACTCACTACCTTTCTTGAGATAAATAAGTCAAAAATATATTTGACCATCTTTGACCTTTGAGAGTAGTATACTAACTTTTCAGTGCTAGTTCAAGCATTAAGCCTTTTTTTATTTGTTTTTTTTGAAGTAAGTATGTATCATAGATTATGCAAAGAAAGGGATGATAGTGTGGCAGAAATATTTACAGATAAGTTGAAAAAATTAGCTGATGGTGAACTTGAAGAAATTAAAATAACAACTGATAATTTTATGAATTTTCAAGAAGCGTTTATGAACTTTCCACAGAGGAAAAGAGTAGTTGGGGAAGCAAGCCATAATGGTGAGATTACCTATCATTTTGAAAAATAAACGGGATTGACACCAGCAAATAACAGTAAAAAAGTTCAAAAAAATTTTATTGTAAAACTTGTATTGTAATTTGATTCATGCTAACATTTACTCTTAGTAGGAGCGATTCTGTCACTATATAATGAAAACGTGTTCTTGAGACGTTTTCATTTTCAGATGAGTTCTTAAAATACTTTATTTATAACGTAAAGGAGTTCGACTAGACATGGAAAAGAAAGAATTTCACATTATCTCAGAAACAGGTATTCACGCTCGCCCAGCAACGCTTTTGGTGCAGGCAGCAAGCAAGTTTAATTCAGATATTACTTTGACCTACAAAGAAAAATCTGTTAACTTGAAATCAATCATGGGTGTTATGTCACTTGGCGTTGGTCAAAATGCTGATGTTACAATTAATGCTGATGGTGCAGATGAAACAGATGCACTTGCAGCAATTGCTGATGCAATGACAAAGGAAGGACTTGCAGAATAATGTCTGAAATGTTGAAGGGTATTGCTGCGAGTGATGGTATCGCTACAGCAAAAGCATATATGCTCGTTCAACCAGATTTATCGTTTTCCGAAAGTTCTGTTGAAGATACAGAAGCTGAGACTAAGCGGTTGGACGATGCGGTTGAAGCTGCAAAAGCTGATCTCAAGATTATCAAAGAGAAGGCTGCTACAAATTTAGGTGCAGAAGAAGCAGAAGTTTTTGAGGCACATTTAACAATTTTATCTGATCCTGAATTGCTTGGAAACATCAAGGACAAGATTGTAAATGACAAAGTTAACGCCGAGGAAGCCTTAAAAGAAGTAACTGATGGTTTTATCGCGATGTTTGAGGGTATGACAGATAATGCCTATATGAAAGAACGTGCGGGCGATATTCGAGACGTTACTAAACGTGTTTTGAGCCATTTACTAGGAGTTACGTTGCCTAATCCTGCTCTGATTAATGAAGAAGTAGTGATTGTGGCACATGATTTAACCCCATCCGATACAGCACAATTGGATAGAAATTTTGTAAAGGGGTTTATCACTGATATAGGTGGACGGACATCGCATTCAGCTATTATGTCTCGGACCCTTGAAATTCCTGCTATTGTTGGTTCAGGCAATGCTACTACCGCAATTAAAGAGGATCAAACTGTTATCATCGATGGCATTGAAGGCGAAGCGATTATTGAACCTTCTAATCAAGAATTAAAGAAGTATGAAGATAAGGCTTCTGATTTTGTTAAGCAAAAAGCTGAATGGAAAGAATTGAAGGATGCTAAGACGCTTACAGCAAATGGTAAGCAATTTATTTTGGGGGCTAATATTGGTACACCGAAGGATGTTGTAGGTGCAACTGATAATGGTGCCGAAGCTGTCGGCTTGTTCCGTTCAGAATTTTTGTACATGGATGCAAGCGAATTTCCTAGTGAAGATGATCAATTCGAGGCATATAAACAAGCTGTTGAAGGTATGAATGGTAAACAAGTTGTTGTTCGTACAATGGATATTGGTGGCGATAAAGAATTACCTTATTTGCCGTTGCCAGAAGAAATGAATCCATTCTTAGGATATCGTGCTATTCGTATTAGTTTGGATAAGCAAGATATTTTCAGGACGCAGTTAAGGGCTTTGTTGCGTGCATCTAATTATGGGCGTCTAGCAATTATGTTTCCAATGATTGCTACAATAAAGGAATTTAAAGATGCTAAAGCTATCTTTGAGGAAGAAAAGGCTAAATTTGTTAAAGCTGGGAAACCCGTCTCGGACGACATTGAAGTTGGTATGATGATGGAAATTCCTGCAGCAGCGATGATTGCTGATAAATTAGCTAAGTATTCTGATTTCTTCAGTATTGGAACCAATGACTTGATTCAATATACTATGGCTGCTGACCGCGGAAATGAACGTGTTTCTTATTTATATCAGCCTTATAATCCATCAATTTTACGTCTTATTAAGAATATTATTGATGCTTCACATGCAGAAGGTAAGTGGACCGGAATGTGTGGCGAGATGGCGGGCGATCAGATTGCTGTACCTATTTTAGCAGGTCTCGGTCTTGATGAATTTTCAATGAGTGCAACTTCTATCCTTAAGACACGTAGTTTAATGAAAAAGTTAGATACAGAGAAAATGAAAAAATTAGCTGAAAAAGCAGTTAGTGAATGTGAAACAACTGAAGAAGTTATTTCTTTAGTTAAAGAGTTTACTAAGTAATAGATAGTTCATTTTAGGGGCTGGGTCAAAAGTTAAATTTTGATCTAGCCTCTTTGCTTATTCTTGATAAATAAGGCTGATCGGACAAAATTTTTTTGCAACCTTGAATTACTAATGGGAAGATAGATGTACGCTATTTTTTAATTTAGTATCAGCATTGCTTGCTAAAGTACCAATTCGTATGCGTTATTTTATTTGAATTTGAAGATTAAGTAAAAAAACTATTAAGATTAAAAATGATTTTTAATGAAAAATTGAGGAATCATTGCATTAAGTTGGCGGAACCAATATAATTAACAATGACTATTAATTATTAAGGGGGATGCTCGTGAATATTGGGATTTTTACGGATACTTATTTTCCGCAAGTCAGTGGCGTAGCTACCTCTGTTAAAACATTACGTGAACAGTTGGAACAACATGGGCACAATGTGTACATTTTTACAACGACTGATCCAAATGTCGAGCCTAATCAATACGAAAGAAACATCTTTAGATTTAGCAGCATACCTTTCATTTCATTCACTGATCGACGAATTGCAGTCAGAGGTCTGTTTAGGGCTTATCAGGTTGCAAGGGATCTGGAGTTGGACGTTGTGCATACTCAGACAGAGTTTTCGATGGGGTGGATTGGTAAATTTGTTGCTAAAAACCTGAAGATTCCATGTATCCATACCTATCACACAATGTATGAGGATTATTTACATTATGTTGCTAAGGGTAAGTTATTGAAGCCATATCATGTGAAGCAGATGTCACGTACATTTTGTTACCATATGACTGGGATTGTTGCACCAAGTGAAAGAGTCTTGGATACTTTGGATCGATATGGGATTAAGACCCCTGTGACAGTGATTCCAACAGGTGTTGATATTAAGAAGTTTGAGGACGTTACAGCCGATTTAGACTTACGTGAAAAATATAATTTTAAGAGTGATACACCAATGTTGTTGACATTAAGCAGACTAGCTTATGAGAAGAATATTGATAGGTTGATAGATGTCTTACCTGAAGTATTAAAAAAAATACCGGATGTAAAACTATTAATTGTTGGTGATGGTCCAGCTATGGAATCTTTAAAACAACAAGTTACTGATTTGAAATTAGAATCAGCTGTCATTTTTATCGGTGAGGTAGATAATGAAGAGGTTGCTAATTATTATCATGCGGCTGATTTGCTTGTCTCAACTTCTATTTCTGAATCGCAGGGTTTGACCTATATTGAAGCTATGGCATCTGGACTACGTGTTGTAACTACGCATAGTTCATATACTGATGAGTTGTTGAGTGATAGAGATTTTGGTGGAACTTTTAGCAACAAAGATGAATTAATTGATAAAATTGTTTTTTACTTGGATAAAAGTAAGGAACAAATTAATCAAGATAAACTAAGGTCCAAATTAACTTCTATTTCTGCAGACAATTTTGGCGAGAAAATATTACAGTTCTACGCCGATTGTAAAGCATTGTATGGTAAGGAAAGTGAAACTAGTCATTCTAGCGAAACGGGCTGATTAAGGGAGTTTTAAGATGTTGAAGATTCAGATGTTTTCTTCTGCCACGAAAGTAAAGGGGCAAGGGGTTGGTAGTGCGTATACAGAGCTAATCGGATTGTTGCGCAAAAAGTTATCAGGAAAGTTAGAAATATCAATTAATAAATTTAGCAAGTCTGATATCAGCCATTATCATACGATTGATCCGCTCTTCTTTTTGACAACCTTCTTTCCAGGGAGAGGTCGAAAAATTGGATATGTCCATTTTTTACCCGAGACACTAGAGGGCAGTTTGAAGTTGCCTTGGATTATTAAAAAAGTTGTTTATCGTTATGTAATTGCATTTTATCGTAGAATGGATCATTTGGTGGTTGTCAACCCGATTTTTATAAAAGATCTTGAAAAATATGGAATTTCAAAAGATAAAATCACGTATATTCCTAATTTTGTTTCGCGAGATGTCTTTTTTTCTCAAAATACTGAAGGGAAAATAAAGATTAGAGAAAGACTTGGAATTGCTCAGAATAAATTCGTTATACTTGGAGTTGGACAAGTTCAGGAACGTAAAGGTGTTCCTGATTTTATTGAACTCGCTAAGAAGTTGCCAGAATTTCAGTTCGTATGGGTCGGAGGTTTTTCTTTTGGAAAAATTACGGATGGATATAATGAGCTTAAGAAGGTTGTTGATAATCCTCCAGAGAATCTTATTTTTCCAGGAATAGTTGATCGCATACAGATGAATGATTATTATAATGCAGCTGATGTCTTTTTGTTACCATCATACAACGAGCTTTTTCCGATGAGTATATTAGAAGCTTTCAGCACAGGGACACCTGTCGTATTGCGGTCACTTGAATTATACGAGGTCATCTTGAAGGGATATTATCTGTCTGGCAAAGATGTCGCTGAATTTGAGGTAATTTTAAGGAATTTGGCAAATAAGTCTGAATTAATTAATGAAATGTGTCAAAAGTCATTAAGTGCTTCGAACTTTTATTCAGAGGATAATCTAGCTAAAATATGGTACGACTTTTACTGTCAGCAGACTGAGATGGTGAAGGGATGACAAAGAAAAATAAAATTGTCTTATTGTTGATGTTTATCTTTGGGAGTATTATTTTAGGATTCTCTTTGCGCGATATTTCATTCGGTTCATTAATGCATGATGTTTCTTCGCTTAAATGGGGTTGGTTGCTAGTTGCATTTGCAAGTATGGGGCTATCATTATTGATTGAAGCTGTTGTGGTCAAAATACTATTACATCGTGAAGGATCTAAATTTAGTTGGCGGGATACTGTTAGAATACCTTTGATTGAACAACTTTTTAATGGAATTACCCCCTTTTCTTCTGGAGGACAACCCGCACAATTGTTTGCACTCCTACAATCTGGTATTGATGCAGGGAGAGCAACATCAGTTCTTTTAATGAAATTTGTGGTATATCAGTCAATGATTGTTATTAATTTTGTATTTGCATTATTCATCGGTTTTCATTTGATAGCAGACAAGATGCATGCCTTGTCTATTTTATTTATTTTTGGATTTGTAGTGCATTTAGTAGTTATATTGGCACTATTATTGGTAATGTACTGGTATGACTTTACTAAGAAATTAGTTAAGCTGTTGTTTAAGCCCGTCAAATGGTTCTCTAATTCTGAACGCTACATGAAATGGGAAAAAGCGATTGATGAAAAAATTGATAATTTTTATGAGGAAAGTGTGCGCCTGAAGGGTAATTGGAAGCTATTACTGAAAATAAGTCTATTGACTCTTGTTCAGTTATCTTTTTATTATGTGATACCCTATTTTATTTTGTTAGCATTGAATGTTTCGCATGCTCAAATATTATTAGTCATTACACTACATATCCTTATTGTAATGGTTATTTCACTGTTCCCAATTCCGGGTGGTTCAGGAGGGGCAGAGTATAGTTTTTCAATGATCTTCTCAACATTTATAGCCAATTCTAGTAAGTTAGTATTAGCCATGATTTTGTGGCGCTTTGTGACTTATTACTTTGGAATGCTTCTTGGGATGATTGCATTGATTATCCCACCTAAAAGTAGAGAAAAATAATTTTTTGAATTAACTCGTCCTCTGTTGGACAGTCTTTGTGGAATCAGGGAGCTTTCTAAAGATGAGGGGCTTTTTCGTATTCAGGGGAATTTTGACTTATGAAACACGATTGTTTTTAATATATTGAGGGTTGGTTTAAAAGCTAAATTTTGAATCAGCCCTTTTTCTATTGAACTAGAGGGTAGAGGGCTTAATCAAAATCGAATAAAATGATATTGAAAACAGGAGTTAATCAGATTAAGATTATTGCATCAACTATTGGAAATTATTTTAAGGGAGATTTGTAAATTGAATGGCAACTGCAAAATACATTTTTATGCGTGACTATTATAAAAGCAATTTAAAAAGAGGGGAATTTATTAATTCTTTTATTTGTTTTTATATTAAGACACATGTTTTTTAAACTTTTTTAATGTTATTTGAATGATAAAAGTGATATATTTCGTGTATGTTTAATTTTTATTTGTTAAAATAAATTTATTATGTTCATTTAAGGATTGTTTTTCAATCTGGAAAGAAGGAGTTTTTTAAAATGGAGATTTCACAATTAACAGCAATAATTTCACGTTTAGATGCAATGGTTAAAGAACAAAGTGATGAGGTTCAGAGCAGACGCTTTGAAAAAGATGGGCGTGAACGTGGAGTAGTTAGCTATGATAAGGAAACAGACACATTTACTCTTGAAGAATCGTCAGATAAACAGAAATTTGAATTTGACAATATTGATTTAGCTGCAATGGAGATTTACGATTTATTGAATGACTAATTGTTAAAAAAAATTGAAGATGAGTTTTATTTTTATGTTGTGTGCACAAATAGGGATATAATTAGTCTAAATGATATTTTGAAGATGGAGGCAGTTTAATGGGGTCGGTCTTAAACAAGATTAGGAATATCCTGAACACCAAAAATGGTTTCTTTGTTTTATTAATGGTTTGTTTCTGGATTAAAACTTATTGGACTTACCAGACGAAGTTCAGTTTAGGGGTTACTGGTGGGGTTCAAGAGGCAATCTTAATGTTGAATCCACTTCCGTTTGGATTATTACTTTTGGGGATTGCATTATATTTTAGAGGGAAAAAATCATATTGGATTATGATGATAATTGATTTGTTAGCATCACTGTTGCTGTTTGCTAATATTCTTTATTATCGAGAGTTTTCAGATTTCTTATCTGTAGGAATAATCAAATCCTCTGGTTCAGTTTCAAATAATTTGGGACTTAGCATTATGGAAATCATACGGCCAAGTGATTTCTTAGTATTTTCAGATTTTATAATTTTAAGTCTACTTTTACTTTTTAGAGTTATCAAAATCGATAAGAGAAAAACGAATTTTAAGTTGGCAGGGGTAGTTACTGCTTTATCAGTAGTTCTATTTGCATTAAATATAACTGTTTCCGAGAAGAATAGACCACAATTATTAACAAGAACATTTGATAACAACTATATAGTAAAATATCTAGGATTAAACTTTTATACAGGATATAATGTTTATGAGACGTATAAGGAAAGTTCGACTAGAGCAAATGCTAGCAGTAATGATTTAAAATCTGTGTTGTCTTATTTGAAGAAAAATCGATCATCTTCTAACATTTCATATTATGGTAAAGCAAAGGGAAAAAATGTCTTTATTTTTCACTTAGAGAGTTTTCAACAATTTTTGATTAATTATAAGGTAGATGGAAAAGAAGTTACTCCAAACATCAATAAATTCTATTCTGACAGCAGTACATTATCCTTTGATAACTTTTTCAATCAAGTAGGACAAGGAAAAACTTCAGATGCTGAAACAATGTTGGAGAATTCATTATTTGGTTTACCATCTGGCTCAGTGATGACACAATACGGAACTTCAAACACTTTCCAAGCATTACCTGCTATTTTGGATCAAAAAGGGTATTCAACAGCAGCTTTTCATGGAGATGTAGGAAGTTTCTGGAATAGAGATAATACTTATAAATCTTGGGGATATCAATACTTCTTTGATGATGATTATTACAAGCAAAAAACTGATTATAGTGTAGGATATGGTCTGAAAGATAAGATATTCTTGAAACAGGCGACTAAATATATTCAACAGTTGCCGCAGCCGTTTTATGCAAAGCTGATTACTGTCACGAATCATTATCCATATGAATTAGATAAGCAAAATCAAACTATTGCAAAGACTACGACGGGTGATAAGACTGTTGACGGGTACGTCCAGACAGCACATTATTTGGATCAAGCATTTGGCGAATTTATATCTTATTTGAAGAAATCAGGTCTATACAACAATTCAATGATCGTTGTTTATGGTGATCATTATGGTATTTCAAATAATCACAAGAAAGCAATTGCACAATTGCTGGGAAAGAAGTCTGTTTCAAGTTATGATTTGGCAATGTTCCAAAAGGTACCATTTATGATTCATTTGAATGGGCTAAAGGGTGGTGTTAATCATACTTATGGTGGTGAAATTGATGTAATGCCTACTTTGGAAGACTTATTGGGTATTGACTCTTCTAATATGATTCAGTTGGGTAATGATTTGCTTTCGGAGAATAGGAACCAGACAGTAGCATTTAGAGACGGTGACTATGTTTCACCAACATATTCAAAAATTGGGAGTAAGGTATATGATAGCAGCGGTAAGGTAGTTGAAAATCTAACTACTGAACAAAAGGAACAGGTTAATTCTATGCAATCCCATACGGATAAAGTGCTGTCATTATCGGATAAGATTGTTACTGGTGATCTTTTAAGATTTTACACGCCTTCTGGATTTAAGAAGGTAAATAAGAGTAATTACAGCTACAAGTATGCAGATGGAATTAAGAACTTAAAAGCTGCTCAGAAAAAGGGAACTAGCCTAGTTGAGAAATATGGCGGTTCAACTGTAAATTTGTTTAAGACAGATGCGCCTGAACTAAAATAGAAAAGTTATCCAAGAGAGGTAAGTCGGATATAAGTCAGGAAAATGTGTGTATTAACTCAAAATTACGAACATATGAATGTATGTTGCTATGGGTAATTCTCAAAGTTGGACAGAGAATTTTGACTTATGGAACATATTTATCAATAACAAATAAATAATCTAAGATTAGTTTTGGTATTAATTGGTGAAAATCAGTTAATACCAGAACTTTTTGTTTTACGCTGTAAGTGAAGCTAAGGGCGACTATAAGTCCCTGGGACTAGATCAAAATTTAACTTTTAGTCTGGTTCCTTTTTATTGACTACACGCAAATACGTTTGGTAGGTTGTAATTATTTATTTTGAGTTGTTCATAGTTATATACTTCATTCGCAGGCCCAAGGTAGTACTAAAAGTATCTGTATTAGTACAGTATCTTTTCTTATGTTTGAATACTGTGCCGCTGTACTTAGCTCAACGATAATTAAGTGAAATTATTGATAGTATTCAATGAGTCAGAGTTATTATAAAGAGGTAGTACATTTATCTTTTTTAGCGGATATAAATGTAATTTAGAAGTATTTGGAATAAATAAAAAAACTTCTTGACGTGTAGTGTAATAATTGGTATTATATTTGTTGTCGTTGAAAGATATGAATACTTAGCTAAAGTAAATGTTTGAATATTTATTAGTTCTACGGGTATTTTTATTCAAAAAAAGTTATTGACTTTAATGAACGATGATGATATTATTGAATAGTTGCGTTAAGCAATTATGTAGACCTTTGAAAACTGAACAAAGTTTCGACAAATCAAATGTGTA